>LDXP01000007.1:31777-55348 GCA_001443385.1 Candidatus Rokubacteria bacterium CSP1-6 | reverse complement strand
CCGCGACCGTCCACGAGCCGAGCAGCGCGGCGAGCCCGACACCCACAGCCAGCCATCTCCTCATTGGTCCCCTCCTTTTGAGCCCAACTGTTGGTTGCCGTCTTCGTCGGCAATCCACGACGCTCCACGGTAGGAGCAAGGCGTGTACCAAAGGCAGACGGGCGTGGAACTTGCCGGATTTATTGGGGCCGTGTTGGGCGAGTTTCCCGGGGTGCGGCCCGCGCCCTGTCACCTTTTCGACACCAGACCTGTCACTCCTGTCCCCTGCCCGCCGGGGGGGGGCTCCCATGAGGACAGTGCCAGGGGTCAACTTTTTGACAAGTGGGGGGTCGCGTGTTAGTCCTCTCCCGTCCCTTCTCGGCTGCCGATAAAAGGCTCCTTCGTCTGTTTTCCCCGTGAGTCTTCTAATGCCGATTCACAGGTATAGGCTCTCCTGACCGCCCGCGTCGTAGCTGCGGCTCCATCAACATTTTCAGAGGTGACTATGCGATCATCGGGTGAAGCGGTCGGGTTCCTACGCTGCACCGGGGTTTTGCCCGGAGGGTGCACGGGAGCAGGCCGTTCAATGCCCATGGCGATTCCCCGGGTGATCGAGCGCCTCGTCGCGGTCGGCTACGGCCTGACCTACGACGCGGCACTGGCGGACGGGGACGTGGGGGAGCACGCCATCCACGAGGCGGGCGGCGCGCTCGGTCATGCGCCGGCCCCCGCAGCTGGGGCAGAAGCCGCGGCCGCGGAACTGCTGCTCCACGAACTGGGGGAGGCCTCCGCCCTTGGCGCAGCGGGCCGCCTCGCGGAGAAAGGTGTCCAGGTGGGTGCGGACGACGATGTGGAGGACGCCGCGCTCCGCGTCGCGTGGGCGGTAGGCTGGGCGCGCGAGGGCCATGGACCCCACGTGAGGCCAGAGCGCGGGGCGGCACAATGCCCAAAGAGAAATAGTGACGGCGCCAGACGAGAACGCTTAGAAACTGAAGAGCCGGTCCGCCCGGGGCGTGAGAGCGGCGCCGCGGCGGGGGCGGGGCCAGCCGTGTTCGGGCTCGGCCAGCAGGGTCCGGAGCTTCGCCCGCTGCTCGGCCGTGAGCTGGGACTTGCCCTGCTCGATGGCGCGGATCCGGGCGAGGCGCAGGTCCACCCGCAGCCGCTCGACCTCCCTGAGCTTCGCCTCCACCGGGCCGAGATCCACGGGGTCCTTTTCGAGGAGCGCCGCCAGGTCCATCACGGCGATGCGGAGGTCGGCGTCTCGGCGGATTGCCTCGCGCTGGAAGTCGGCCCTCAGCCGCTCGAGGCTCTGGACCTGATCGGCGGAGAGCCCCAGCTCGTCCTTGTACCGGAGCATGAGCGTGATGAGCGGACGCTCGCCGCGCGGGGACGGGGCGAAGTGTTCGCGCCAGCGGCCCCCCAGGTCGTGGAGCTGGCCGATCAGCTCATCCAGGCTCCGGCCGAGTTCCTCGTGGGCCGCCGGGATCGGCGCTGTCGGTTCTAGAGCGGCCGCCGGCGTCGCCAGGGCCAGGAGCGCCAGGAAGAGTCCAAAGGGGATGTGGGTCCGCATACCCGTCTCCTTTCCGTTTGGAGAATGCCGCCCTGTTGGACGGGTGCGGAACAAGGGGTATTCGCCTCGCGGACCAGACCTTGCCGCGGTTCGAGAGCCGGCTTCGCCGCGCACCCTCACCCTAACCCTCTCCCTCGGAGAGGGAGAGGGGAACGTGGGGGCTAGGCGGCCGGGAGGCGGATGACCTTCGACTCGACCTCGAGCTTGTGGCCGAAGTTGCGCAGGAGAACCGGCAGGACCAGCAGGGAGGAGACCAGGCTCACGCCGGCCCCGATGGTCAGGAGCAGGCCGAGGCCGAAGATCCCTTGATGGTCGGCGACCATCAGGCTCCCGAATCCCACGATGGTCGTCAGCCCGTTGACGATCACGGCCATCACGGTGCTCCGGGCGACGAACGGGCCGCCGTGGCGGCGTCCCTCCATATAGCGCACCGTGATGTTCAGGCCGAACTCGGCCGCGGTGCCCACGATCAGCGGAATCCCCCAGACGTTGGCCAGGTTGAACTTCAGGCCGAAGAGATGCATGAGCCCCACGGTCCAGAGCATGCCGAGGAGGAGCGGGGTCAGGGCGAGGAGGCTCTCGCGCAGCCGGTGGAGCATCAGGAACGCCAGGACGCCGACGACGACGAACGCGTAGATCGTGCCCTGGAAGTACGCCTTCTCCATGAAGCGGATCGCCTCGTAGGTGATGATGGGGGACCCCGTCACGTCGGGATCGACGCTGCGGAGGTCCCGGACGAAGCGGCGCGCCCCCTGGCGGTCCCAGATGTCCACCTTGGGATGGACCTGGATCAGGAACCGGCCGCTCTGGCCGACGAACTTCCGGCGCAGTTCCTCCGGCACGTCTTTGAGGCTCACCAGCCGGGGCCGGAGGTTCCGCTGGAGGAAATGGAACTTGTCCACGAAGTCCTGGTAGAGCTGGGACTGGAGGAAGGTCAGCGCCGGCTCGGCCATCTCGGGCTCGACGCGGCGGAGCTTGTCCAGGAGGCTCACGATCTGGGCGTGGAGGCCCTCGATGTCCTTCCGCGAGTCGCTCTGGCCGGCCTCGGAGAGCGCCACGTCGAAGCGCCGCTTCAGCGTCTCGAGGGCCGCCGTCAGGCGCTCGAGATCCACGGGCTGGGCCATCCCGACCCGCACCGGGGCCACCAGCGGCGCGAAGTCCCGGATGATCTTGACCTTCTCCGGCTGGGAATCGGGGATGAGCATCAGCACGCTGTCCACTTCGGAGACCGAGGGCAGCCGGTCGAAGGCGTCGTGCTTCCGCCGGAGCTCCTCCAGACTGCTCGCGGTGGACAGCCCGGCGAACCCCGAGCGCCCCGCCTTGGCCAGGATCTTTTTCTCCCAGATGACCGACTCGGTGCCCTTCGCCTGGAGGTTCAGGAGGTTGTAGTCGAAGCCGACCGTGGTGACCGCCCAGAGGGAGAGGGCGGTGAAGAGGCCCGCCGTCACGAGCACGCTCTTCGGGTAACGGGTGAGCCGCTCCAGCAGCGGCACCCGGATCTGCTCCAGCTCCAGCGCCCGGGGGGCGGTCCCCCTGGGCCGGCTGGCGTGGCGGCGGTCCACGAGCATCAGGAGGGCGGGAAAGAACGTCATCATGGCGAGCCAGGCCAGCATGATGCTGGTGCCGGCGATGAAGCCGAGCTCTTTGATGCCGCGGAAGTCGGTCAGCGCCAGGACGTAGAAGGCCCCGGCGGCCGTCAGCGCTCCCAGGAGCATCCCCGGGCCGGTCCTCGCCGCGGTGATCTCCAGGGCCTCCTTGAGGTTTCGCCCGAGGAAGAGCTCCTCCTCGTACCGGAAGAGGAAGTAGATGCCGTAGTCGATCCCGATTCCGATCACGATCGGGATGAACATCACCGAGAAGATCGTGAGGTGCCCGATGACCAGCGTGGTGGCCCCCATGGACCAGGCCAGGCTCACCGCCAGGACGGCCAGCATGAGGAGGGGCTTGCCCGCGCGCTTGAAGGCGAAGATGAGGAGCAGGAGGGTGAGGGCGAAGGCCAGGAGCGTGGCCACCTGGCTGTCGCGGAAGGCGGCGGTCATCTCGTCGTTGGAGAGCGCGGGGGCGCCGGTCACCCCGACCTGGACGCGGGGGAACTCGGGGCGCAGCGCCGCGATGATGTCCCGGATCGCGCTGATCGCCTCCTGGTCGTTGGTGAAGCTCCCCTTCTTGCCGGCGGGGGGCTCCACCAGGACGAACAGCAGGCTCTTGTCGTCGGAGATGAAGTAGCCGGCGTCGCCGTCCTCGTGCCGGTCCAGCGTGAAGAGCGACCCCCAGGGAGAGCGGTACGGGGTCGGATGGTCGAGCCGCTCCGAGATCTGCCCCACGACCTCCTTGAGGAAGCGCAGGTCCACGCCCCCGTCGTCCCGGAGACCGAGGTCGAAGAAGTTGGAGACGAAGGCCGAAGCGATCTGGGTGTTTATACCCGCGATCAATTGATCTAACGTCGGGTTGGCAGCGAAGCTTTCCATGAACTCCTGGTGGTCGAAGACCTTGTCGCGGATCTCCTTCAGCTTGTCCGTGGAGAGGTAGAGGAGGGCCCGGCCCTCGAAGCGCTTCGGGTCGATCCGGTAGGCCACCCGCTCGAACTTGACGGGTCCGCGGCGGATCTCGCGGACGAGACGGCTGGCATACGCCTTCGACTCCTCCAGCGTGCGCCCTTCCACCACCACCGCGATGTCCTCGAGTTCGCCGAAGTCGCGCAGATACTCGGTGAGCAGGGTGGCGTAGCGCTGGCCGGGCGGGAGGAGGTCTCGGGTGGCCGTCCGGAAGGTCAATGCCCCGAACGTATAGACGAGCGCGAGGGCGGCGAGCGCCAGAGAGACGAGGGCCGTCAGGCTCGGGCGCCGGCAGGCGGCCCGAACCAGTCGGCGCAGCAGCCGTCCGGTTCGTGAGATGGCGATCATATGGAATGCGGCGGTGGGAAACGCGTTATTAGTTTACCACGGGCGGTTCGAGTAGAGCCAGCGACCGTTGGCGGCGAGCAGGAGGTGCCCGCTGCCCTCCGGCAGCTCGCGCACCACGCTGCGCTCGGGCTTCACGATCGAGACCAGGAAGACGCGCTGCGGACTCCGCCACGCCTGGCGGAGGCGCTCGGTGTCCCAGAGGATCTCCCGCGCTTCGGGAAACGTCGCGCCGAAGGCCAGGTTCGACCGCGTTCCGCCGACGATCCTGACGGGGCGGTCCAGCGCCAGCACCAGGCTGCCGGTGTTCTCCAGCGCCCCCTCGTGGACCACGACGTCGTTCGGGCCGGCCGCCTTCTTCACGTACTCGGCGATCGGCTGCCCCGAGCGGCTCCTGGAAAGGGCCGCGAACCCCTGGGACACGAGAGGGAGGAACGCCAGCATGAACGCGACGAGCACGCCCAGGCCGGCGCCGGGACGCCGCCGCCACATCGCCACGCCGATCCCCAGGGCCCCCAGGCCAAGCAGGAGCGCGGAGATCGGCAGCAGGAGGCGGAGCTGCTCGCCCGGGATGAACGGGGCGCTCTGTCCCTGCGCGCTCAGGTTCCGGCTGTGGAGGTCCACCATCGCCAGCGTGCCCGATGGGAGGATCACTTCTCCCTTCCAGGCGGTGGTGCCCACGGCGGCCAGCCCGACCAGGACCACCAGCGGCAGAGCCAGCAAGGTTCGCGGCGACGGCGCGCCCGGGCGGCCGGCGAGCGCGTCGTCCCACGCCTTGGCCGCGAGGAGGGCGAGGGCCGGAAATGCCGGGAGCCCGTGGTGGGGAAGCTTGAAGGGAGAGAGGGCGAACGCCGCGAGGAGCCCCGCCCCCCAGAGCCCCAGGAGCAGCCAGATCCTGTCTTCGGGGCTCCGCCACGGCGGCCGGAGCGACCGGACGAAGGCCCACGGCAGGGCCAGGCTCCAGGGAAAGAAACCGATGGCCGTCACGCCCAGAAACTCGGCGGCCGCGAGCGGCACGTCCTCGTCGGGAAACGCCCGGTGCCCGGCGAGGTTGAGGATGTGATTGTCCACCACCATGTACCAGAGGTAGCCGGGGTTGCGCCACTCCATGGCCGCGTGCCACGGCACCGCCAGCACGAGAATGAGGGCCACGCCGGCCGAGGGCATCCACCAGGAGGCCTTGAACCGCTCCCGCGTCAGGACGAAGAAGAGGGCGAACGCGCCCAGGGGTCCCAGCGCGCCCAGCAGGTCCTTCGCCATCACCGCGGCGCCCAGGCTCGCGTAGCAGACGAGCAGGGCGCGCCGGCTGGCGCTCTGGTAGGCCACGATGAACCCCGCGAACGCCAGCAAGATGAAGAACACGAACAGCAGGTCCGGCTTGGCGAGCCGCCCGAAGAGGAAGACCTCCATGTTGGCGGCGACCATGAGCCCCGCGATCAGCCCGAGGCGCTCGGAGCCCAGCCGTGTCCCGAGCCAGGCGACGAGCATCGCGGTGCCGACGACGGCCAGGGCGACCCAGAAGCGGGCGGACCACTCGGACCGGCCCACCAGCTGGAACGCGGCCGCCATCAGCCAGTAGAGGAGCGGGGGCTTATCGAAATACCGGACGCCGTCGAAGTGCGGCGTGATCCAGTCGCCGCGGGCCGCCATCTCCCACGCGATGGCGACGTGGAAGCCTTCGGAGGCGTCCACGAGGGGAACCTGCCCGAGCCGGCCGAAGTAGAGGGCCGCCGTCACGAGCCCGACGCCCAGCGGGACTCTCATTCGCTCCCCCTCGGCCCCCACCCCTCAGCCCTCCCGGTAAAGCAGCAGCAGAGAGACGAGGCCGCCCAGGGCCAGGGCTTGCCCGGAGAGAACGGCCCCGCGCAGAAGGACGTCGAGGAAGGAGATGAGATCGGGGAGCGAAGGCACGGGTCCCCCGGGCGGTCAGGCGCCGACCGGGAGCATGTGCCCACTGAGCCGGCTCGATTCGCGGGCGAGGGCCTGGAGCATGACGCAGAGCGATGCCACGCGGAGGTTGGCGCCTCGCGCCGCCGAGCCCGTCACCTCCGCCACGAATTCGGCCGCCACCCCCTCGAACCAGTCCGGGTGATAGGACCCGTTGGACAGGGCGGGCCGGTACACCCAGCGCCGCTCGCGCCCGCCGGGGACGGCCGGGCTGAGGAGGAGCAGGTCGTCCTCGACATGGATCGTCCCGCGCGTCCCCTCCAGCTCGACCCGGTTTCGTCGCTCGGGGGAGGCCCACGTGAGGAAGACCTCGGCCGTCGCGTCTGGGAACTCGAGCCGGGTGGTGGCGGTGTCCTCGACCGGCCAGCCGGTGTGGCGTCGCGTCTCGAGGCGAGCGCTGATCCCGGTCGGCGGCTGGCCGGTCCACTGCTGGACCAGGTAGAACGCGTGCCAGCCGTGGTCGGCAAGGATCCCGCCGCCCGCCATGGCCGGATCGGCCCTCCAGGTCGCGGCGCCGCCGTTGCCGGCGGGCTCGACGCGGAGCGTCTGCCACAGGACCCGGCGCAGGCGGCCGATCTCGCCCCGCTGCACGAGCTCGTCGACGTGGCGGAGGATCGGCGCGTGACGCCAGTTGTGGACCGTGACGAGGACCCGTCCGGTTTCCGACGCCAGCCGCCGCACGGGGCCCAGCTCCTCGAGCGAGGCCACCAGCGGTTTTTCGCAGAGGACGTGCGCGCCGCGGCGGAGCGCGCCCTGGATGAGCGCCGCGTGCGTGCCGGGCGGCGTGCAGATGTCCAGAAAGTCCGGGCGCTCGCGCGCCAGCAGGTCGTCGGCCGAGTCGTACCAGCGGGCGGCGGGCAGGCGGGCCTCGAGCTCGGCCCGCCTGGCGCGGTCCGCGTCGGTGGCCGCGACGATCTCGACGTCGTCGCGGCCGGCCCAGCCGGGCAGATGCGCGTGGACCGCGACGTTGCCCAGACCGACGATCGCCCCGCGCAGCATCTAGTCTATTCCCCACTCCCGGGCTACCACCTGCATCGCCTCGTCGAGGATCGCGAGGCCCCTGAGCGCGGTCTCCTCGCTGATGACGAGGGGCGGGTTGATCCGGATGATGTGCGAGTAGCACATCGCCACGAGGCCGCGCTTCAGGCATTCCTGGAAGAGCGCCCTCGTCGCATCTTTCGGGAGGGGCTCCTTCGTGGCAGGGTCCTTCACCAGCTCCAGGCCGAGCATGAGACCCTTGCCCCGCACGTCGCCGATGAACCGGTATTTTTCCTTCAGCGTCTGGAGCCGCGCCAGCATGACGGCCCCGACGCGCTCGGCGTTCTTCACGAGGTTCTCTTTCAGGATGATGTCCAGCGTGGCGAGGCCGGCGGCCGCCGCCAGGGGGTTGCCCCCGTAGCTGGACGAGCTGCCGCTCGGCTCCCCGAACGGCTTGTGCCGGGTGAGCTCGTCCGTCGAGATGAGGCCGCTGAGCGGGAACCCGCCGCCCATGCCCTTGCCGATGGTCATGACGTCGGGGACCACGCCGTCGTGGTCGCACCCCCACATCGTTCCCGTCCGGCCGAACCCGGTCAGCATCTCGTCGGCGATGAGCAGGGCGTCGTGTTCTTTGGCGATCGCCTGGACCGCCCGCAGGAACCCCTCGGGCGGGATGACGTTCCCGGCCGTCCCCTGCATCGGCTCCACGATGATCGCCGCGATCTCCCCCTGCGTCTGATGGCGGATGACCTCGCGGAGGAACTCCGCGCACGCGATCCCGCACTCCGGGTAGCGCAGCTGGAGGGGGCACCGGTAGCAATACGCGTACGGGGAGAGGTAAAGGCCCGGCATGAACGGGCCGAGGCCGCGCTTGGTCTCGCTCCCGAGGAGCCCCAGCACGCCTCCTGTCTTCCCGTGGAACCCTCCCCAGAAGCCGACGAACTCGAACTTCCGCGTCGCGGACTTGGCGAGCCGGAAGGCCGCCTCCACCGCCTCGGCGCCTCCCGAGTACAGCTGGATGCGCGTGAGCCCCGCCGGCGTCAGGGTCGCCAGCAGCTCCAGGAAGCGCGCCCGGGTCTCCGTCGTGAAGGAGCCGAACGTCAGGCGCTCGGCCTGCCGTTTCAGGGCCTCCACGTAGTCCGGATGGCAGTGCCCGACGCTGCCGACCCCGATTCCGGCGATGAAGTCGATGTACTCCTTTCCGTCTTCGTCGACCAGCGTAGAGCCGCTCCCCCGGGCCATGGCGAGCCCCGAGTAGAGCGCGAAGGACTGGAGCCCCGGCGCCATATGCTGCTGCTCCCGCGCCACGATGCTGCGCGACCGGGGACCCGGGTTGCTCGGCTTCATCACGCCGGTCCTCCTCTGAACCGCGCCTCCAGGTAGGCCGCGATCTCGGCGGCCGCCTCGTCCCGGTAGAGCGCGAAGCTCGGCCAGGCGTTGAGATCGATCACGACGAGCGGGCCTTCGGGCGGGGCGATGGCGTCGCCCCCGAACACTTCCAGCCCCAGGACCGCCGCCGCCTTGCCCGCGACGGCCCTGAGCCGCTCGGAATCGAAGGGATGGCCCGCCACGCGCTGGTCCTTGTGGTAGAACCAGCGGAACCAGGCCCCCACGCCGTAGAACTTGATGAGATCTCCCTCCACGTGCTCCTGGACGATCGCCCGCGGGATGCCGCGTCGGGCCAGACCGCCCAGGGCTTCGCGGAATGAGCGTTCGGTGTTGGCGAAGACCACATCCCCGTCCTGAGTGTTGTGGACGTCGGACCGCTTCACCCAGGCGGGGCCGCTCCACCCGCCCCCCGTCCCCGCCGTCGGGACGATCCGGCTCGCCGGGAACGGAATGGCCGCCGCCTCGAAGAGGGCGACCATGCGCTCCCGGTAGGTGTTGAGGACCGCCACGGGCGAGTTGACCTGGCGAACGCCGGCCGCCTCCCAGCCGCGGAGCTGGTGCAGAATCTTCAGGCGCTCGCACATCAGGAAGATGAACGGGGGGGGCTCGGCGATCGCCCCGCTCACTTCGTCCGGGCTTTTGAGCACCACCTCGAACCCCTTCCTCTCGAGGTGCTTGGCGGTGAGCCCGAGAATCTCGGTATCATCCACCTCCCGGCCGGGGGAGTGGGCCGGCTCCCGAAAGATGCCCCAGCAGATCTTGTTGGAGGCGTCGCGGGCCGCCTGGCACGCGGTCGCCTCGGCGAGCGCCACGTCTTCGGGCCGGTCCACATCGATGACGGTTGGGATGACGGCGCCGTACACGGGGTCGCCCCGATTGACCAGCCAGGCGAGGAAGTCCCGCAGGCTTCCCAGCCCCGGCGGGGGGGAGAGCGTGGCGATCCGTTCCGGCACCAGATACATCCCCGCTGTGACCAGTTCCCCCGCGCTCCCGCCCAGGCGTGTGACGCGTCCGGCGCCGTCGAGGTCGGCCCAGAGCGGGCGCTCGTCCGCCACGAAGGGCGTGACGCCGAGCACCAGCGCGTCCGGGGGAAATCGCCGGGCGGCTTCGACGAATCCGACGAAGTCCCGCTCGGGGCACCAGGCGTCGACGGTCGAGATCAGCGCGCGCACCGGGCCGAGGAGGCGCGTGATTTCGCGAAAGCTCTCGAGGGAGGAGCGGGTCGTCTTCACGATGAATCGGAGCGAGAGATCGGGGAAGCGCGCCCGCACCCAGTCCGCGCAGTCCCGCTCCTGCTCGTTCAGGATGATCACCAGCGACCGGATGCCCGCGGCGGTGAAGTTCCGGATCACGCCCTCGATCAGGGGCGCCCCGGCCACGGGCACCATGGGCTTCGGCACCGTCCACCCCGTGTCGCGCAGGCGGCTGCCCGCCCCCGCTGCGAGGATGCCGCCGTACCCGATCGGCGCCCCGCTCATAGCAAGAGATCCTCCAGCTCGTCGAGCGAGTGAATCACGCTGTCGCCGGGACAGCACGGCGTCTCGCCGCGCGCGGTCGCGGCGGTCAGCCAGATGTGCGGCATCCCGACCGCCCGCGCCCCCGCCATGTCCCGCGGGAGCGAATCGCCGACGAACACGGCGCGGGAGGAGTCGATGGCCAGCTCCTCGACGGCTCGGCGGAAGATCCGGGGGTCCGGCTTCGCGTAGCCAGCGCGCGCCGAGTCCACCACGACGCTGAAGAAGGAGCGGATCCGGGCATCCTCGCACACCGTGGCGAGGTTGCCGTAGAAGTTCGACACGATCCCGAGACGGTAGCGGCCGCTGAGCGCCCGCAGGAGCGCGGCGTTGTGCCGGAGCCGTTCCAGCGCCTCCGCGAGGAACCGGTTCGCGACCCGGTCGGCCAGCGCCGGGTCTCGGAGCCCCAGGGCCTCGGTGACGCCGGCGGCGAGGCCCCGGATGGTCTCGCGGAACGAGAGGGTGGGCGGCACCGAGCCCGTCAGCGCGTCATCCACCCCGTAGAACAGGGGGTCGAACCGCTCGCGAGCGACCATCGCCCCTTCCTCCTGGAACAGCCGGTAGAAGCGCTCCTTCCAGGGCACCCCGTCCGCATCCAGCGTGCCCCCGAAATCGAACAGCACGGCGCTGGCGGAGGATTCCCTCATACCGGCACGGCCCGGCGCCGGAGCTCCCTGCGGGCGATCCACGCCAGCACGAGGAGAAAGAGCGGCGTCCCCACGGCGGCCAGGGCCAGGAACCACGTCGCCTTCCCCGCCGCCGACAGCAGCACGACCAGGTAGATGAAGTCGCGGCGCGCGAGCATGTCGGCCAGGCGGGGCAGCCAGGCGGCCGGCGCTCCCGGCTCGGCGGGAAACAGCCGCCCGGCGAGCGCCTTCTGCTGGCGCGTCAGCCGGTACACGGCGCCGGCCGTCAGCAGCACGCTGGCCGCGGCCACGCCGCCGAGCAGGAGCGGCCACGCCGCCGGGATGGCCAGGCTCCAGCCGATGGCGATGCACGCCATCACCGCCACGTGCACCACGTTATCACCCCAGAAATCCAGCAGGCTCCCCAGCCGGGACTCCTCGAACTTGAGCCGCGCGAGCTCGCCGTCGCACCCGTCCAGGATGGAGTGCGCCAGCAGGAGGAGCGCGCCCGTCAGCTGGTACAGGGGCAATGCCGAGAGGAAGAACGGCGCCCCGGCGAGCCCCACGGCGAGGCTCACGAACGTCATGACGTTCGGGCTGATTCGCGTGGAGGCCAGCCGCCGCGTGAGGGCCAGCGAGATGCGGCGCTCGACGTGGCGCGACATGAACCCTTCCGCCTCCCTCACCAGGCCGCGCAGCAGCCAGTCTTCGGCCTGCCGAACCCCGCCGGCCGCGGTGAGCGTGAACCGGCCTTCGCCGGCCAGGGACCGGTCGGCGGGCTTGAAGACCTCGCCCAGGGATAGGAACAGCTCCTCGGCCCCCGGCCGCTGCGCCGCCTCCGCCGCGATCGCGTCGGGATCGCCCGTCTCGATCACCGCCGCCCCGACCGCGTCGGTGTAGAGCCGCTCCGGGTCGATCGGCATCTCCAGCAGAGAATGCAGCCACGCCGCCTCGGGGATCACGTTCGCCGCCAGCAGCACGATGCGCCCCCCCGGAAGCGGGGGAAGCGGGCCATCCGGCGCCAGCACGGCCGCGGCCGTCCCGGCGAGGACGCCTCGATCGTCGGGGGCCGCCGCGGGATGGACGAGAATCCGCCCGAATCCGGCGTGCGCGGCCGCGAGAACGATCCGGCGGAGCAGCGGAAGTCCGGCGATGGGCGTGCCCGGCGGGACCCCCTCGGGGCCGGCGGCGCCGGCCGGAACGATCACCAGCGCGCCGTGCGCGCGCGACCTCCCGGGGCGCAGCGGGTCTGGGCGAGCGGTGTCGGGCCGTGCGTCCTGGTTCCTCGTCGACGCGACTCCGCGAATGGCTCCTACTCCTCTCCCTGTATGAAGCGCTCGAGCCGCTCGCGGGCCACCTCGTCCGCCCACTGCTCCGGCGGGGCCTTCATCAGGTACGCCGAGGGCGCCGCGAGCGCCCCCTTGATACCGCGGTCGAGGGCGATCTTGCAGCAGCGGATGGCGTCGATGACCACCCCGGCCGAGTTGGGGGAATCCCACACTTCCAGCTTGAGCTCGAGGGACAGGGGGAGGTCTCCGAAGCCGCTGCCCTCCAGGCGGATGTGGGCCCACTTCCGGTCCTGGAGCCACGGCACGTAGTCGCTGGGGCCGATGTGGACGGCCTCCGGCGGCAGCGGGTGGGCGAGCTGGGACGTCACCGCGCCCGTCTTGGAGATCTTCTTGGACTGGAGCCGCTCCCGCTCGAGCATGTTATAGAAGTCGGTGTTCCCGCCCACGTTGAGCTGGCTCGTGCGCTCGAGCCGGACGCCGCGGTCCATGAACAGCTTGGTCAGGACCCGATGCACGATCGTGGCGCCCACCTGGGACTTGATGTCGTCGCCGACGACCGGCAGCCCGCGCTCCTCGAAGCGGCGGCGCCAGTACGACTCCCGGGCGATGAACACCGGAATGCAGTTGACGAAGGCGCACTCGGCGTCCAGCACCTGCTCCACGTACCACTTGGTCGCCATCTCGCTGCCGACCGGAAGGAAATTCACCACGACGTGGGTGCCGGTGTCGCGGAGGATGCCCGTGATGTCGGCGGTGGCGCCCGGCGCCTTGGTGATCACCTGGGACAGGTAGTGGCCCAGCCCGTCGTGGGTCATGCCCCGCTGCACGGGGACGCCGAGGGGCGGGACCTCAGCGAAGCGGGCCGTGTTGTTCGGGGGGGCGAAGATCGCCTCGGCGAGGTCCCGGCCGACCTTCCCGGCGTCGATGTCGAAGGCCGCGGAGAACTCGATCTCCCCCACGTGATACCCGGCGAGCCGCGGATGCATGAGCCCCGGGATGAAGCCGTCCTCGGGCGCGGTCCGGTAGTAGTGGACGCCCTGGACGAGGGCGGATGCGCAGTTGCCGACTCCGACGATGGCCACGCGAACGGCTGTCACGACGGCGCCTCCTTTTCGCTTCTCGGTTTCCGTCGAATGAGCGCCCGGACCCCGAAGTACGCGAAGGCATCCTTCATGTTGGAGAGGAACCGATTGAGGACCCCCATCTCCGGGTTGGTCACGTACTCCATGGTGAGCACGATCCGCTCCTCTCCCTCCGCGAGAGGCGTGACGGCATGGTACAGCTTGGGGCCGTTGAAGATCACCAGGGCGCCGGGCCCGTAGGCCAGCTGGACCTCGCGGGTCTCTCGCGTCGGGTCGTCCCGGTACAGCCGGGCGACCAGCCGGCAGTGCTCGGTGCGCTGGACCAGCCCCAGGAGGATCGTGTAGCGGTCTCCCTTGTAGTACGAGTTGTCGTAGTGGAAGCCCATGTGGTCCCCGGGCTCCGTGTAGAAGTAGAGCGCGCAGGCGTGCGGGTCGGCGTCGGGGCACGGCCGGACGCGGGCGCCCGTGAGGCGGCTCACGAAGTCGATGAAGGCGGGGGACTTGTAGAGCGCCAGGAAGAGCGGGGCCTTTTCCGAGAGCGTGTAGTAGCTGATGGCCCCTCCCTTCTTGTGCCCCGGGATGTAATTCCGGTGGACGTTGGGACGGAGCTTGTCCACCTCCGGGAGGAGGTGCCGCTCCACCACCTCCGGCGGCAGGAAGCGCTCGAGGAAGAGACACTCGTTCTGGTCCCGGTACTCCCGGCGCGCCCGCTCGACGTCCACGCGGTCGAGGGCGCGGGCGAGTTCCCGCAGGAGGTCGTGCTCCGGAGACTCCACGAAGTCGGTCATACGGCCTCGGGGTCGGTAGCCATCCGGAAGAGCGAGAGCGTCACAAGCCCGGCGGCCACCCAGGTCAGCTCCCGGAAGCGCCGGACCAGGGTCATGCTGAGCCCGACCCCGGCCCCGAGACCGATGGCGGCGAAGACGGCCATGTTTCCGCCCTCGAGCGCGCCGAGTCCCCCGGGGATGAGGAAGGCGGCGGACTTGATGGCGGCCGCGAAGGCCTCGATGACCAGCGCGGTGGTGAGCGAGACGGGGATCCCCATGAAGTGGAGGATCAGGTATACCTCGAGGCTGCCCACGACCCATCCGCCGAAGTGGAAGAGGAGGGACAGCGTGAGCCGTCCGCGGTGCTCGCGATAGAAGGTCGACAGCGCGCTGTCCAGCCGGCGGGCCCCCTCGTGCTCGTGCTCGGCCCGGGAGAGCCCGAGCGCCTTGAGCAGCCTGAGCCCGCCTCCGAAGAGCCCCTTCTGCTGCGCGACAACGAAGCCCCCCAGGGCCACAGCCTCCACCGCCGCCAGCCATGTCATGGCCTTGAGGAGCGGCGCCGCCGGCGGCAGCACGGCCAGCGCCAGGGCGATCCCGACGAGCAGGAAGGCCCCCTGGGAGAGGGTGCCCGTGGTCTTCGCGATGACGACCGAGGCCAGCCCCTCGCCGAGCGGGACCCGCGGCTGCAGGAGGTACGCCTTCACGGGCTCGCCGCCCATCGACGCCGTCGGCGTCGCGACGTTGAACGCCTCGCCCGCCAGCCTCACCGCCAGCAGGGTGGGGAACGGCGTCAGGTCGCGCCGGAACGCGTAGCGCCAGCCCAGCGTGTCCAGCACCTGGATCAGGGCGAACGGGAACCACACGATGAGCAGGAGGCGCCAGGAGATGGCCTGGAAGGAGCCGAGGAGGGTCTCGGGCCCCACCTGAACCACGAGGTAGCCGAGGAAGGCAAGGCCGACCGCCAGGAGGATCAGCCGGAGGGCGCTCACCGTGGCGTCCCCTTCGAGCGCGGGCTTTGCCTCGACCCGCGCCACCTGAAGTGGCGCGGGTGCCCGCAGAGGTGGCTCGCCTCCGCTCGCGCGTCCCCGAGATCAGGGGGGCGGAGCCCCCCTCCGAAGTAGCTGCGCCCGAGGCACGTCAGCCAGAACCCCTGCGAGCCCACGGCGAGGAGGCCGACCAGGACCGGGAGCACCGGCGGCGCGAACCAGAGGCCCAGGAGAAAGGCCACGAGCACCGTGTAGAAGAGATCCCGCGTCCCCAGCCCCTTGAGGACCGCGGCGAGCCGCTCCTCCCGGGCGGCTTCCTCAGGGAGGAAGCGGGCGAAGAGGGCGCTCAGAATCACGCCGAGGGCGGCGCCCGCTCCGGCGAGCACCATCACGCTCCCGCCGACGTGGCTGGCGGTGACCCCCATGCCCAGGACGAGACCCGCGTGGGTCACCGTGTCGGTGGTGAAGTCGAGCCACTCGCCGAACGCGGACTCCTGGAAGGTCAGCCGCGCGACCTCGCCGTCGGAATGATCGACGACGACCGCCAGCATGTAGAGGGCAAGGCCCACCAGCGCCGAGGCCTGGGTGGCGGACCAGAGCATCCAGGCCGCGCCCAGGCCCAGCGCCAGGCTCAGCAGGGTCACCTGGTTGGGCGTGACCGGCAGGAGGATCAGAAGACGGGTGAGCCAGCGCGAGCAGCGGCGGTTGATCATCCGGTCCACGCGGCTGTCGGCGCTGATTCCCAGACTCCGGAAGAGCGTGGCCTCGGCCTGGCTGCGGGTCGCCTCGTCCAGCACCGGAACAAAAAAGCCGGCGCCCACCACCAGCGTCATCCGTCCCTGCCTCACCCGAAGCTCAAGCTCGTCGCCGAGAGGAGCCCCCTCCACGAGACGATCCCAGATCGCGGCCGACAGGGCGGGGGAAGCCAGCAGGATCGGCGAGAAGCTGCCCTTCGACTCCTCGAGGGCGATTCCGTCGCCCGGATCGCGTGCCGCGAGAAGCCGACGGACGCTCAGCGGATCCAGGAGCACGTTGGCCGGGAGGAGGAGGAGCGGCCCGCCGCTCCACCGGCGCGCCCCCTCGGCTGCCAGCCGGTCGAGCCAAGCGACGGCCGCGCTGAGACGGGGATTCGCCGCGATCCGGGCCTCGACGGCCGCGGCGCGGAGGCACGCCGGCACGCCGATCCGGCTCACGCCGGCCCGCTCGGCCGTCATGAGCGTCCTGACGAGCATCGCGCGGCCGGCCACCTGGGTGGCGGCCGCGGCGCGGCTCGTCGGGTCCGGGAGGTAGATCACGGCGCGCGTCACGCGTGGTCCCCCAGGCGTTGAATGAGGGGGAGGACTTCCTCGTCGGCCCGCCGGAGGTCCTCGACGAAATCGATCTCCGTCCACGGCAGCCCGCCCGTATCCACCCAGCCGACCCGGACGCGCCTGAGCAGGAGATCGATGGCGTCCTCGTACTCGCGGTAGCGGCTCTGGTCCCGGAGGACTTCTTCCATGCATTCCCGGAGCGCGGGACCGTGGGCCGCCGCGCACTTGAAGAAGCCGATCGCCTCGCCGACCGTGTCGTGCGGGGGCGGCTCGAGGACCTTCTTCCCGATCGCCAGGACCCGCCCCGCCCGGGCGTAGACCTTCACCTCTTCGCCCGTGTCGGTGAATCCGCGGTCGATTAGGAGGGCGCTCGGGTCCGGGCACGCCAGGAGGCGGCGGAGGAATGCCGTCGGGAAGAGGACGTCGGCGTCCATCACGATTGAGTCCTCGTCCAGCTCATCGCGGCAAACCCAGAGGGAGCGGATCGAGTCCCGGGTGTACTCGGGGTTCTCGATGTAGCGCACGGGCAGCCGCCCGAACCGGCTCCCGGTCACCCGGCGGATCTGGTCCTGGCAGTGGCCCACCACGATGACCGCCTCTGAGACGGGGACCGCGGACAGGGATTCCAGCATCCGCTCGAGGAGCGAGCGGCCGCCCACCGGGAGCAGACACTTCGGCTGCCGGTCGGTCAGGGGAGCCAGGCGGTGACCCACCCCCGCGGCCAGAATGAGGGCGCGCATCACGCCTTCCCCAGGGCGGCGCGGAACCGGTCCCTGATCACCGTTGGAGGGTACGGAATCCGCGGGACGGCCCGCGACTCGGGCGTGACCTTGACGAGGACGAAGGCCGGCCCGTCGGCGTCCAGCGCCTCGCGTGCGGCCGCCTCGAGCGGGCCCGGCTCGGTCACCGCGCGGACCCACGGGTAGCCGGCGGCCGCCGCCAGACGGTCGAGCCTGACCTCCCGCGAGAGGGAGGGCTGATCGCCGGTGGAGCCGTATACTTCGTTATCGAACACGAAGTGGACGAAGTTCTTCGGTCTGAGGCCGCCGGCCATGGCGAGGCTCCCCAGGTTCATCAGAAGGTTGCCGTCGCCGTCGAAGATCACGGCCTTCCGCCCCGGCCGGGTGAGCGCGACGCCGAGGCCGATGGACGCGGCCAGCCCCATGGAGCCGAGCATGTAGAAGTTCTGCGGCCGGTCGGCCACCGCGTAGGACTCGCGGCAGATGTAGCCGTTGGCGTGAATCACCGGCTCGTCGGCGAGACAGCGGATGACCACCGTGAGCGCCTCGTAGCGCGATATGCGCGCTTTCAAGCTAGCCACATCATCTATCTGGGCACGGGCACCCGGCCTATCGGCACGCCCGTGCCCCGCCGGAATCGCGCTCTCTCGACGCGTCCCTGCGCGATCCCAGTCCCGATTATTGCTTTGCATGTGCTCGCTCTCAAGCACACCTGGCGGGACCAGCAGCGCGACGGGCGCCTCCCGCGCGAAGGTCTCGCGGGTGGCCCAGGCGAGGTCTTCCTCGACCGAGACGGCGCTGAGGGCGCGGTGAGGGATGCCGGCCAGCTCCAGCAGGCGCGGGGAGATGTCGCCCATGAGGAGATGCTCCGGGGCGTCCTCGCCCCGGGACCCGCGCCAGGTCACCACCAGCAGGCAGGGGAGCCGGTACATCAGCGAGAGCGAGGCCAGCGCGTTGAGGCCGGTGCCGAGCCCCGAGTTCTGCATGAGCACCGCCGGCCGCCCCCCGGCGAGCCAGGCCCCCGCCGCGCAGCCCACCGCGGCGTCCTCCCGGGTCGCCGGCAGGGAGGGGAGGCGGGGTCGGGTGGCCAGCGCGCTCAGGACTCCCTCGAGCAGCGAGCAGGGAACCCAGGCGAAGAAGTCGTAGCGGTGCTGCGCCAGAAGATCGACGAATTCCTGTCCCTTCACGTCACGGCTGCTTCTTGGCGCTGCCCTTCGTCTTGGTGTCTTCCTCGAAGAGGAATTCCTCCTGCTTCGTCCTCATCTTCTTCGTGTCTTCCTCGAAGAGGAATTCCTCCTGCTTCGTCCTCATCTTCTTCACCAGCTCCCCGTAGGAAGAGGTCTGGATGATCTTGTTGAACTGGGTGCGGTAGTTCGAGATCAGGCTCACGCCCTCGACCGAGAAGTCGTACACGAGCCAGCGGTCTGCCCGCCGGAGCATCCGGTAGTCCACGGGGATCTCGGTTCCCTGCTTGGTGACGATCTTGGTGGACACGGTGGCGACGTCCGCGTCGATCCGCTCGGCCGCGTACTGGATCCTCTCGCCCCCGTAGAGCTCGATCTTGGAAATGTACGAGCGCTCCAGGAGGTCGGCGAAGAGCGACACGAACTCCTCGCGCTCCTTGTCCGTGCGGCCCTGCCAGTGGCGCGCCAGCGACCGCTTGGCCGTCTCGGCGAAGTCGAAGATGCCGTTCGCCACCCTGCGGACGGCCGACCGGCGCTCCTTGACCTTGCCGTCCACCTTGAGCTCCGGGTCTTCCAGGATCTTGATGACCTGGTCGATGTGGGCCTTCAGCTGCTCCGTGGGGGCGCCGGCCCACGCCGCGGGGGGGAGGCAGAGGGCCAGGAACCCGGCAAGGATGAGGCACAGCTGTCGCGAACGGATCATCGAGCGACCTCCACTTTGAGCGGCTCCCTTTCTTCGGCCACGAGGGCCCTGATCTCTTCGACGTCCCGGCCCGCCGCGTTGTCGAGCCGGGCGACGCCCATCTGATAGTTGAACACCGCCTGGAAGTACTCGGCGCGGGTCTTGGCCATCGCCAGGATCGCGTCGGCCAGGTCCTTCGTCTCGCCGATCCCGAGGTCGGAGTTGGCCAGCGCCGTCACCACCCACTTCTTCGCATTCTCCCAGGCGCGATCGAGGACCTGCACGTTCCGCTTGGCCTCCACGAGCTCGCCGTAGGCCTTCTGCACCTGGAGGGGGATCCCTTCCTCGGCGGACGCCTGCAGCGACTCGAGCTTGCCCACCTCGGCCTGGGCCTCGCGGATCTTTCCGGCGGTGATGCCGAAGTCCACGTCGTACTTCAGCCCCACCACCGGGCCGACGAAGCCGTGACGCAGGGGGTCGGTCACGAACGCGTTGTTGAGGATCCGGTCGCGGTTCGGCGCGTAGGCGAATGAGCCCTGCACCCCGAAGAAGATCATCGGCCAGTACTTGGACCGCTCCGCCTCGACGAGGGCCCTCTTGGCGCGGATTCCCTCGCGGAGCTGGACGAACTCGGGACGGTTGCGGCGGGCCTCCTGGATGAAGACGTCCACCGGGGGGAACTCTTTGAGATCCGCCGTGAGCCGCTTGTCGGCCGCCTCCACTTCTGCCTCGGGGTCCAGGCCGGTCCACGTCCGGAGGGCCTCCCGGGCGATCGCCAGCCCGCGATCGGCGAGGTTCAGGTTCTTCTCGAGCTCTCCCTGGTACGTGCGGAGCTTGAAGAGATCCTGCTCCGAGGCGAAGCCGCCCTCCAGCAGGGTCTCCTGCCGGTCCGCGGCCTTCAGGAGTTGCTCGTGCAGGTCGCCGATGAGCCCATTGAGATCCTTGAACAGGAGGAGCCCATAGTAGGCCTCCCGGACCCGGAGCGCGACCTCGGTGGCCGTCTTGTCCATCCCCGCCCGCTGGGCGTTGACCCCGTGCTCGGCCGCCGCGCGCAGGTTGGAGATGAGCCCAAAGGTGTAGATCGGTTGGATCAGGAGGAAGTCGGCGCTGCCGAAGGCCGAGGTGGGGGTCCCTTCGCGCGCGTTGATCGATTTGAGCGCTTTGGGCAGGCCCGACGACTCCTGGCGCTCCGCCTCAGGGGACGGCCCGATGGTGCCGAGGGAGGTGATCTGGGGGAAGCGCGCGGCGTCGGCCTGCTGTTTCTTGCCGAGCAGCGCTTCCACGTCGAAGGCGGTGGACTTCACCTCCGGACTCCGGGCCACCGCGGTCTTCACGGCGTCGCGGAGGGTGAGCACCACCCGCTTGGACTTGGTCTCCTGGGCCGCGGCCGGGGAGAGCGCGCCCGCCACCAGCAGCACCGCCGCGCCGACCGCCCCGGCCCTCACCGCCCCCCGCCGCTTCATCCGGCCTCCGATTCCTCAGACCTTGCCGAAGATGTATTTCGACAGCAGCTCTTCAAAGTCCACCGGCGGCTCCACCTCCCGGATGCGTCCGTTCGGCGGGATGATGCGATCCGAGCCGCCCGGATTGATCCGGAGGTACTTCTCGCCGATCAGCCCCTTGGTCTTGATGGAGGCGATCGAGTCTTCCTGAAGCTTCACGTCGTTCCGGATTCGCATCCGGACCCGGGCCTGGTAGTCGGCGAGGGTGATCCCTTCGACGCGGCCGATTTCCACCCCGGCGATCTCCACGGACGAGCCGGCCTTCAGGCCGCCCACCGAGGGGAAATCGGCGGTCACCTGGTACCCCGAACTCCCCAGGAATTCGACCCTGCCGAGTTTAACCGAAAGCCAGCCCAATGCCAAGAGACCAGTGAGGACGAAAATTCCGACAGCCAGGTCCAGCGCCGACCGTTGCATGGGCGTGTCTCCTTAGGTAGCTCGGATGGGTCCCTCGATCTGTCCCCGGATGAACTGCTGGATGACCGGATTGGCCGATTCCTGGATCACCTTGGGCTCCCCGACCTCCACGATGACCCCGTCGTGGAGCATCGCGACCCGCTGGGCGATCTCGAAGATCTCGGGAATCTCGTGGCTCACCATGACCGCGGTGAACCTGAACTTCCGGTGGAGGTCCACGATGAGGTGATGGATGGCGTTGACCAGCACCGGGTCCAGCCCCGTGGTGGGCTCGTCGAAGAACACGATCTCGGGCTCGGTGACGAGCGCCCGCGCGATGGCGGCGCGCTTGCGCATCCCGCCCGAGACCTCGTCGGGGAACTTGTGGCCCGCGCCGCTGAGGCCCACCTGGGCGAGCTTTTCCTCGGTCCGGTCCCGGATCTCGCTCGGCCCGAGGCTCCTCTTCTTCTCCCGGAGGGGAAAGGCGATGTTGTCGAAGACCGTCATGGAGTCGAAGAGCGCCCCGCCCTGGAACACCACGCCGTACCGCTCGCGGACCCGGTCGAGGGCGCGGCCGCGCAGCTCGGTGATGTCCACCTCGTCCACCCAGATCCGCCCGGCATCCGGGCGCAGGAGTCCCAGGAGGTGCCGGAGGAACACCGACTTCCCGCCGCCGCTGCGCCCGATCACGATCATGATCTCGCCGGTCTGGACCTCCAGCGTCACGCCCTGGAGCACCCGCTGGTCGCCGAAGGCCTTCTGGAGGTTCTCGACGCGGATCACGGCAGCACCGATCCCAGGAAATAGTCCCAGACGAGGATCAGCACCGAGGAGAGGACGACCGCCTCGGTGGTGGCCCGGGACACGCCCTCGGCCCCGTGCCCGGTATGGTAGCCCTTGTACGCGCACACCCAGGTGACGATCACCCCGAAGGAGAGCGACTTCCAGAAGCCCGTCATGATGTCCGTCATGTCCACGAAGGTCTGCATCTCGCCGAAGTAGGTGCCCTGGGACAGGCCCAGGAGCTTCACGCCGACGAGAAACCCCCCGTAGATCCCGACGACGTCGAAGATGGCCGTCATCAGGGGAAACGTGAGAAGGCCCGCCACGATCACGGGGACGATCAGGTAGCGCATGGGGTTCAGCGCCATGACCGTGAGCGCGTCGATCTGCTCGGTGATCCTCATGATCCCGATCTCTGCCGTCAAGGCGGACCCCGCCCGGCCGGTCACCATGAGCGCCGCCAGGACCGGTCCAAGCTCCCGGATCAAAGAGAGGGCGACGGCGGGCCCCAGGAACGCTTCGGAGCCGAAGCGCGACAGGGTGATGAAGACCTGGAGCCCCAGCACCATCCCCGTGAAGGCCCCGGTGAGGACGATGATCGAGAGGGAGCGGAACCCGATGAAGTGGATCCGCTGGAGCAACTGGAGGACCTTGAACGGCGGGATGAAGATCCAGACGGCCGCCTGGCCCAGGAAGAGGCCGAAGCGGCCGAGGGATTCCACGACGTCGAGGGAAAACCGCCCCAGCGATTCGACGGGGCGAAGGAGCGTGGCGGTGGGCCCTCTGTTCATCAGCCTTGAGTGTGGCGATACACCCCCAGTGCCCACAGGGGAAAGTACTTCGCGTAGAAGTGGTACTTCAGGAAGAAGACGCGGGGGAATCCCGTCCCGTTCCAGAAGGCGTCCTCCCAGGCGCCGTCGGGCCGCTGGGTGTCGAGGAGATACCGGATCCCGCGCTCGACGGCGGGGCCCGAGACCCGCCCGGCGGCGAAGAGCCCCAGGAGCGCCCAGGCCGTCTGGCTCGGAATCGAGTCACCGACACCCGCCAGCTCCGGGTTGTAGTAACTGGCCATGCTCTCCCCCCATCCGCCGTCGGGGTTCTGCTTGGCCTCGAGCCAGGCGACCGCCCTCCGCACACAGTCCTGCTGGAGGTCCGCGCCGATGGCCCGGAGCCCGCGCAGGACGGACCACGTACCGTAGATGTGGTTGGCGCCCCAGCGGCCGTACCACGATCCGTCCTCGAGCTGGGTGCGCCGGAGGAAGTCGATGCCGCGGTAGGCCGGGGGATAGTCGGGGCGGTAGCCCAGCGTGCCCAGGAGCTCCAGCGCCCTCCCCGTCAGATCCTCGGTGGAGGGATCGATGAGTGCCCCGTGGTCGGCGAAGGGAATGTTGTTCAGCACGAGCCGGTTGTTGTCGGCGTCGAAGGATCCCCACCCGCCGTCGCGGCCCTGCATGGCCAGGACCCACCGGAGCCCCCGCTCCACCGCCGCCCGCTTCCGCTCGGGGTCCGGCGCCTCGATCTTGTGGAGGGCCATCATGACCATGGCGCTGTCGTCCACGTCCGGGTAGAAATCGTTCCCGTACTGGAACGGCCAGCCGCCCGGTGGCGCATCGGGGCGCTTGACGCGCCAGTCGCC
The DNA here is from genome assembly GCA_001443385.1 of Candidatus Rokubacteria bacterium CSP1-6. GTDB lineage: Bacteria > Methylomirabilota > Methylomirabilia > Rokubacteriales > CSP1-6 > CSP1-6. The sequence goes on along the minus strand of LDXP01000007.1, from coordinate 32,088 downwards.
CGGCACCAGGACCTGCTCGTCGATCAGCCACTCGGTGGCTTTCTGGAGGGCCGGATGGTCGGCGGGCAGGCCGGACTCCACGAGGGCGTTGGCCGCCAGCCCGGTGTCCCACACGGGCGAGACGCAGGGCTGGTAGTGCAGCGAGTCGAGGCCCTCGACGGCCAGGGCCTCGATCTCCTTGAGCTGGCCGCGGATCAGCGGATGGTCGTCGGGATAGCCAAGGCAGCGTAGCGCGAGCACGGCATTGGCCATCGCCGGGTATATGCCGCCGAGCCCTCCCGGCACGCCGAGCCGCTCCTCGAGCCAGAGGC
>LDXP01000007.1:0-31737 GCA_001443385.1 Candidatus Rokubacteria bacterium CSP1-6 | reverse complement strand
CTCGAGCCAGAGGCGGGCCGCCTCCACCGCCCGGGCGCGTGCGGGGCGCGTGCCGCGGCGCTCCCAGAACTTCAGTACCTCGTCCACGGCGATGAAGAAGTTCTTCCAGGAGATCGGGTGGCGGGTGCGCGGCAGGCGCAGGCGCGCACGCTCCCGCGGGACCGGCCAGAGCTCGGCGAGGCCGAGCCCCGACGGCAGCCGCTTGACGGGCTTCTTGTCCATCAGGATCAGGAGCGGGACGATCACCGTCCGCGACCAGTAGGAAACCTCGTAGATGTTGAAGTAGAACCAGCGCGGCAGGAGCATGATCTCCACCGGCATGGACGGCACACCGGCCCAGTCGTACTCGCCGAAGAGCGCCAGGGTGATCTTCGTGAACACGTTCGCGGCCACGGGGCCGCCGGCCCGGCGGATCAGGCTGCGCGCCGCGGCCATGGCGGGATCCTCGGGAGAGACGCCCGCCAGCTTTAGCGCGAAGTAGGCCTTGATGGTGGCCGAGAGGTCGGCGGGGCCGGCCCCGTAGAGGGGCCAGCCGCCGTCGGGGAGCTGGCCGGCCCGGAGGTAACGGACGGCCTTTTGTTCCCGCTCCCGGTCCACGCGGTCGATCAGGTGGCAGAGCAGGAGGTATTCGGAGGTGATGGTGCTGTCGGCCTCGAGCTCGCCCCGCCAGTGGCCGTCCGGCGCCTGGGTGGAAAGGAGGAAATCCTGGGCCCGCTGGATGGCCTGGTCCACCGTAGAGCGGCTGGCAACGAACTTGGGCATGGGCGCGTTGGATGAGGGCCTCAAAAAAGTTTTCACATCTTACCACAGGGCCAGGGAAATCACAAAGACGGCGGGGAGTTTAAACCTTGAAAATGCCCACCGGTTTCAGTATCGTGAATGGGATTTCCGGAACCCATGAGCGACCTGCTGACCCTCATCGTCGGCACTCTGACCCTGCGGCCCTACGTGGTCGTCTTTCTAGCCGTTTATCTGGCGGCGGCCTCCCGGGATCTGGGCCTCCGGCGCGCCCTGGCCTTCACCGGCTGGGCGTGGGCGGTGGCCTTCCTCGCCGAGTTCTCCTCCACCCGCACGGGGATCCCGTTCGGGCTCTACCACTACACCGAGGCCACGCGCGGGCAGGAGCTGTTCCTCGCCAACGTCCCCTTCATGGATTCGCTCTCCTTCGCGTTCCTCGCCTACGCTGCCTTCTGCCTGGCGCGCCTCTGCCTCGGGCGGAGGCGGGGCGCCGCCGTCGTCGTCCTGTCGGGGCTGCTGATGATGCTCCTGGACGTCGTGATCGATCCGGTGGCGGTCCGGGGAGACCGGTGGTTCCTGGGGCAGATCTTCTACTATCCCGAGGGGGGCGTGTACTTCGGGGTACCGCTCTCCAACTTTCTCGGCTGGGCGGTCGCCGGCTGGGCGATCGTCGGCGGGTTTGCCTGGCTCATGGGCGAGGCTCGGCACCCCCGCGGCGGGGCGGGGCTCTACTACGGCGTCCTGGTCTTCAACCTGGCCGTCACGTGGTGGATCGGCGAGCCGCTGCTGCTGGCGGCCGGCCTCCTGCTGCACGCCGCCGTTCTGCTCGGGCTCTGGTCGCTCGCGTGCGGAAGGGCCGTGGCGACTCGTGAAATTGGCGCGCGCGATGTGCTTGCCGCTTCGAGCGGCGGCTTCGCCGCCGCAACCCTGGGGGGAGGAATCGGAGGGGTGGCGAAGCCACCCTCCGAAGATGGATTATGAGCGTGCCGCTTTCCCAGATGTGGACGGTGGCTGCGTACGTCCTCAAGCAGAAGCTCTCCCGGCGGGAGCGGTATCCGTTGGTGCTGATGCTGGAACCGCTCTTTCGCTGTAACCTGACGTGCGCCGGGTGCGGCAAGATCCAGTACCCGGCCCAGATTCTCAAGAAGCACCTCACGCTCGAGCAGTGCCTGAAGGCGGTGGACGAGTGTGGGGCTCCGGTCGTCAGCATCCCCGGCGGCGAGCCGCTCATGTATCCCCAGATCGGCGAGCTGGTGGACGCCCTCGTGAAGCGCCGGAAGTACGTCTACCTCTGCACGAACGCCCTGCTGCTGAAGGAGAAGCTGGAGCAGGGTGTCCTCAAGCCGTCCAAGTACGTCAGCCTCAGCATCCACATGGACGGCCTTCGCGAAGAGCACGACGAGGCCGTCTGCCGCGACGGCGTCTACGACAGGGCGGTGGAGGCGATCAAGGAAGCGCTCCGGCGCGGATTCAGGGTGACCACCAACACGACCCTCTTCGACGGCGCCAGCCCGCTGCGGATGCGCGCGTTCTTCGACGAAATGATGGGGCTCGGCGTCGAGGGCATGATGCTCTCGCCCGGCTACAGCTATTCCAAGGCCCCCGACCAGGAGCACTTCCTCCGTCGAGGCCGGACCCACGACCTGTTCTCGAAGACGCTGTCCAACGCCAGGAAGCACTGGAAGTTCAACCAATCGCCGCTGTTTTTGCAGTTCCTCATGGGCAAGCGCGACTACGAGTGCACCCCGTGGGGAAACCCCACCTTCAACCTGTTCGGCTGGCAGCGCCCGTGCTACCTCCTGCAGGAAGGCTACGCCGAAGCTTCCAGGAGTTGATGGAGACCACCCGCTGGGAGCACTACGGCCGCAAGAGCGGCAATGAGAAGTGCCAGGACTGCATGGTGCACTGCGGGTACGAGGCCACGGCCGTGGACGACACCTTCAGCAGCTGGAAGGGCTTTAAGGACACTCTCGTCGCCACCATTACGGGGAAGTTGTAGGATGAGGAGGCTTCGAGCGCGGGCTGTGCCACGACCCGCCCGCAAGGGGCGGGTGCCCGCAGCGGTGGCTCGCCTTCGCTCGCCCTTGCGTTCAGGCAAACCAGGGGAGGTTTCGGAAGAGGGGCGGTAGCCCCCCTCCGAGAATTATGACGCTGCAGGGCTGGGTGCCGGAGATCGGAGAATTCCTCACCCTGGCCGAGGTGATCGATCTCGCCTTCGATTACCGCGGCAACACCACCGTCGTGAGGGCGGACGGGACCGAGATCGAGGGCTACGTCTTCAACCGGGACCGCGAAGCGCCGGAGCCCTTCATCCAGATCTTCGACGCGGCGGGCAACGGGCCGATGCGGATCCCGTACTCGGAGATCCGGAACATCAAGTTCACGGGCCGGGATATGGCCGCCGGCAACTCGTGGCAGGCCTGGCTCGAGCGCAGGGAGAGGGAGAAGGTCGAGAAGGCGGCCCGGCACGAAACGGGGCCGGCGTGACCGACGTTCTCGCCCTCACCGCTCTCGAGCTCGAGGCGCGGGGCCTGGCGCGCCAGCTGGAGCTCCCGCGCATTTCGCGCTTCGCGTTTCCCGTGTACGAGCTCGAGCGATCACCCGCTTCGCGGGTATCCGGCCGGCTCAGGCTTGCTCCCGTCGGGCCTCGGGCCGCGCTGCTGCGCGATCGGTGGCCCGCCCTCACCGCCGACCTTGTCTCCCCGCTCGTCATCTCGGCGGGGACCTGCGGGGCGCTGGCCCCCGAGCTGGGAGTGGGCGACCTCCTCCTTCCCGAGAGCGTCCTCGGCCTCGACGGGGAACGGTTGAATGTCACCCCGGGGGCCCATGCGGCCGCCCTCAGACTCGCTCCGGGGGCGCGCCAGGGGCTCCTGCTGACGAGCAGGGACGTGGTCGGGACGCCCGAGGAGAAAGCGGAGCGCTTCCACGCCACGGCCGCGGCGGCCGTGGACCTCGAGTCCGCCCTGATCCTCGCCTGGGCCGCCGGCCAGGGGTGCCCGTCGCTTGTGGTCCGCGCCGTCTCCGACACCGCCCGCCAGCACCTGCCCTCGGAGCTCGGCGGTGTGGTGACGCCGGAGGGCAAGATCCGGGCCGGCCGGGCCGTGGCCCTCTTCCTGACCCATCCCCGAACGATCCCCCACGCCCTCCTTCTCAAGCGCGGCACCGGGCGGGCGCTTCAGGCCGTCGCCCGCGTCCTCACCGCGCTCGTCGTCGGGTAACGCGCGAGGCGGTCCGCCCATGGATGCGCTCGTCACCGGAGGCACCGGCTTCGTCGGGGCCAACCTCGTTCGCGAGCTCTTGAAGGACGGGTGCGGGGTGCGCGTTCTCGTCCGCACGTCAAGCGACAGGAGGGCGCTCGAAGGCTGCGACGTCGAGGTCGTGGAGGGCGACCTTCTCGATCCGACCTCGCTGAAGCGGGCGGCGGCCGGCGTCCCGATCGTGTATCACGTGGCCGCGGACTACCGCCTCTGGGCGCCGGATGCCGAGGCCCTCTACCGGGCGAACGTCGAGGGCACCCGGCATGTCCTCGCCGCCGCCGCCGACGCGGGGGCCCGGCGGGTCGTGTACACCTCCACGGTGGGAGCCCTCGGGATCCCCAAGGACGGCGCCCCCGGCACGGAGACCACGCCGGCCTCCCTGACCGACATGGTCGGCCCCTACAAGCGCTCCAAGTTCCTGGCCGAGCGCGTGGCCGAGGAGTGGGCCGGCCGCGGCCTTCCGGTCGTGATCGTCAATCCGTCGGCGCCGGTCGGGGCGTGGGACGTGAAGCCGACCCCCACGGGGCAGATGATCGTCGACTTCCTCCGCGGGAAGATGTTCGCCAGCCTGGACACGGGGCTGAACCTCGTCCACGTCCGGGACGTGGCGCGGGGGCACATCCTGGCGGCCGAACGGGGGAGGGTCGGCGAGAAATACATCCTCGGGAACCAAAACCTCCCGCTGATGGATGTCTTCCTCATGCTGGCGCGCCTCACCGGCGTGGCCGCCCCGCGCCTCAGGATCCCGTACCCGGTCGCTTGGCTCGCGGCGGCCTCCATGGAAGGCTGGGCCCGGGTGGCCGGCGGGGAGCCGCGCGTGCCGCTCACGGCGGTGCGCATGGCCCGAAAGCGCATGTACTTCGACGCGGGCAAGGCTGTGAGGGAATTGGGCCTGCCCCAGACGGACCCCGAAACGGCGCTGGGCGATGCCGTCGAGTGGTTCGTCGCCCGCGGGTACGCGGCCCGCCCCGCGCGGAGATCCGTCGCGTGAACGCCGGCCAGCTCGTCTCCCGGCTGACCCGGCAGAGCCGGTCCAACTTCTACTACGCGTTCCTCCTCCTGCCCCGGGCGCAGCGCGAGGCCATGTACGCCGTGTACGCGTTCTGCCGGATCGTGGACGACGTGGTGGACGCGGGCGGGGATCCGGACGTCCAGCGGAAGACGCTGGCCCACTGGCGCCGGGAGATCGCGCGCTGCTTCGAGGGCGTGCCGGAGGAGCCGGTGACCCAGCGCCTCTGCCAGGCAGTTCGCGCGTTCCGGATCCCCCGGGCGGCGCTCGAGGAGATCATCAACGGCGTCGAGATGGACCTGGACCGGTCCAGTTACGAGACGTGGGAGGAGCTCTATCCGTACTGCTATCGGGTCGCGGGCGCCGTGGGGCTCTGCTGCATCGAGATCTTCGGCTACGCCGACCCGCGGGCCCGCGACTACGCGGTGAACCTCGGGGTGGCGCTCCAGCTCACCAACATCCTGCGCGACCTCGGGGCCGACGCCCAGCAGGGGCGCGTGTATCTCCCCGCCGAGGACCTCCGGCGCTTCGGCGTGACGCCGGAGGACCTCAGGCTGGGGCGCTACACGCCCCAGTTCGTGGAGTTGATGGAGTTCGAGGCGCTACGGGCGCGGGGGTTTTACCGTCGAGCGTGGGAAACCCTTCCCGACGCCGACGCGCGGCGGCTCTTCGCCGCCGAGATCATGGGGCGGATCTACTTCGCCCTGCTGCGGGCGATCGAGACACGGCGGTACCGGGTCTTCGACGGCCGCATCGCCCTCCCGGTCGCGACGAAGCTTGCCATCGCGCTCAGGTGCTGGGCGGGGGCGCGGCTCGGGGCGGGGGGCCGCCGGCGGGAAGTCGCGTGAAGGCTGCCGTCTATCGGGCCCCGGGGCAGGTGGCGCTCGGCGAGTGGCCGATGCCGGCCATCGGCGCGGGCGAGCTCCTGCTCAAGGTCCGCGGCTGCGGCCTCTGCGGGTCGGACGTCGTCAAGATCCGCTCGGGGCGCGTGGCGCCGCCCGCGGTCTTCGGCCACGAGGTGGTCGGCGACGTGGTCGCCGTCGGAGGAGACGCGGGCGGGTTCGCGGTCGGCGATCGCCTGGTGGTCGCCCACCACGTGCCGTGCTTCGCCTGCCACTACTGCCGCCGGGGGAGCCCCTCCATGTGCCGGAGCTTCAAGACGGTGAACCTGGACCCCGGAGGGTTCGCCGAGTATCTGCGGGTTCCGGCGCCCAACGTGAGGCACGCCGCCTTCAAGGTGCCGAAGACGCTCTCCGACGAGGCGGCATCCTTCACCGAGCCGCTCGCGTGCTGCCTCCGGGCGGTCAAGCGGGCCGGCGTCCTCGGCGGCGACGTGGCGTGGGTGATCGGGCTCGGGTCGGTGGGGTGCCTCTTCGTCCAGCTTCTGCACCGGGCCGGCGCGCGCGTCCTCGGCTCCGATCCGCTGGCGGCGCGGGTGGCCCTCGGTCAGAAGTTCGGGGCCGAGGCATTTCAGACTCTCGAGGCCCTCGGAGAGCGGGCGCGGGAGCTGACCGACGGACGGGGCGTGGACCTCGTGCTCGTGACGGCGGGAGGCGCGTCCGTGCTCCGGCCGGCGGCGTCGCTCGTGAGAGATGGCGGGACCATCCACTGCTTCGCGGGGGGCGAGGGCGAGGAGCTCCCGCTCTCCCTGGACGCCCTCTATCATCGGGAGCTGACGCTGACAGCCACCTATTCGTCGTCGCCGGCCGAGCTGGCGGAGGCCTTCGAGCTCCTGGCGCGGGGACGGGTCCAGGTGGACGGGCTCATCACCCACCGTCTGCCCCTCTCGCGCCTCGCCGAAGGCGTCGCCCTCACCGTCGAGCGCGAGGCGGTCAAGGTCTTCGTGACGGGGGACCCTCGATGAAGGCCATGGTCTTCTACGGTCCCGGCGATCTCCGCTACGAGGAGATCCCCGTGCCGGCTCCGGGCCCCGGAGAGGCGCTGGTCAAGATCGAGGCCGCGCTGACCTGCGGCACCGACGTGAAGACTCTCCGTCGCGGGCATCCCGTCATGATTCCTCGGGTTCCCACCGTCTTCGGGCATGAGCTTGCCGGCAGAGTGGCGGCAGTCGGCCGCGGGGTGAAGACCGTCAGGGAAGGCGACCGCGTGGTCGCGGCCAACTCGGCTCCGTGCGGCCAGTGCCCACCGTGCCGGGGGGGGCGCGCCAACCTCTGCGAGGATCTCCTGTTCGTCAACGGCGCGTACGGCGAATACATCGCGCTGCCGGCGCGGCTGGTCGAGCGGAATCTGGTGCCCCTCGGGCCGGCCATTCCCGCGGCGCGAGCCGCCTTCGCCGAGCCGCTGGCCTGCGCCCTGGGCGGCATCGAGCGGGGACGGGTGGAGGCCGGCCAGACCGTCGCCGTGTTCGGCGCGGGCCCGCTCGGTTGTCTCCTGGCGATGGCCGCGACGGCCCGGAAGGCCCGCGTCCTCCTCGTCGGAAGGCCCGGCTGGCGCCTCACCCGCGTCCGGAGCCTCGGGCTGGGCGAGTGCCTCGACGCCGGCGAGACCCCGGATGTGGTGGCCACCTTGCGGGATCTCACCGCTGGCAGGGGCGTGGACGTGGCGGTGGACGCCACGGGCCGTCCGGAGGTGTGGGAGCAGGCCATCGATGCGGTGGCCCGGGGGGGGACTGTGGTATTCTTCGGAGGGTGTGCTCCCGGGACCACGGTGCGGCTCGACACCCGGCGGGCGCATTACGAAGAGCTGACCCTGACCGGGGCGTTTCATCACACGCCGGAGCTGGTCCGGCGCGCCGTGGAGCTCCTGGAATCGGAGGCGTTGATGCCCGACGGCCTCATCACCCACCGCATGAGCCTCGCCGAGGTTCCGCGGGCGCTCGACCTCATGGCTCGGGGCGAGGCGCTCAAGGTCCTCATCTCCTCGGAGAGGGGCTCCGCCCCCCTTCCGACGCCTCCCCCCCGGGGATTGCGTGGGAAAAGCCCGCGCTCGAACTAGCGGGTGGGAATGAGGGGCCTCCGGCTCTCCGCCGCGCTGGTCGCGCTGCTCTGCTGGGCGGGAGCGGCCGCCGCGGCCGATCCGGCCCAGGAGTACGCGCGCGGCACGAAGATCTTCTCCCTCGAAATCGGGGGCGGCGCCCAGAACAACGTCGAGGGGCACGGGACAGTCCTGGGACAGCCCCGCTCCCACATCTCCTTCGTCAACCTGGTGCCGCGCCTTTCGGTGCTCCTGCTGGATCCTGTCGGCCCCGGGTTCCTCAGGGGGTCGCTGGAAACCGGCCTCGAGCCCTGGCTCCAGTACTACCTGGAGCCCCACGGCGCGACCGCCGAAGGGCTGAAGGTGGCGCTGCGCTACCATTTCCTGGGCGCTTCGCCGATCTTTCCGTATGTGGAGGTCCTGGCCGGGATGGGCGGGACCAGCCTCAACGTCCCAGAGATCCGGTCGAACTTCACGTTCGTCCTGGAGGCCGGCGCCGGGCTGGGCTATTTCCTGACCGAAGGGGTGCAGCTGACGGCGGGGTATCGCTTCCAGCACGTCTCCAACGGCAACGTCGAGAAGCCCAACCGGGGGTTCAACTCCGACGCCGGAGTCCTGGGCGTGTCGTTCTTCTTCCACTGAGGGGTTCACTATGAGCAGGGAAACGCTGAAAGAGATCGTCCTCGCCGGCCCCCGCGGCTTCTGCGCGGGCGTCGAGCGGGCCATTGACATTGTTGAGTTGGCTCTCCAAGTTTGTCCGCCGCCGGTGTACGTGAGGAAGGAGATCGTCCACAACCGCGACGTGGTGGATGCGCTCCGCCGCAAGGGCGCGATCTTCGTCGACGAGCTCGACCAGGTCCCCGACGGGGCCACGGTGATCTTCAGCGCCCACGGCATCTCGCCCGCCGTGCGGGAGGAGTCCGAGCGCCGCGGGCTGCGCGTCATCGACGCGACCTGCCCGCTGGTCACGAAGGTGCACCTGGAGGCGATCCGCTACGCCCGGGAGGGCTATTCGATCATTCTCGTGGGTCACGAAGACCATGACGAGGTCATCGGGACGACCGGAGAGGCCCCGGACCGGATCCACGTCGTCTCCCATCCGGACGAGGTGGACAAGCTCGATCTGCCGGACCCGAACAAGGTCGCCTACCTGACCCAGACGACGCTCTCCGTGGACGACACCCGGGAGGTCATCGAGGCGCTGCGTCGGCGCTTCCCGCAGAGCGTCGGCCCGGCGAAGGACGACATCTGCTACGCGACGCAGAACCGCCAGGCGGCGGTGAAGGCGGTGGCGGGCGCGGTGGACGTCGTCCTGGTGATCGGCGCGGCCAACAGCTCCAACGCCAACCGCCTCCGCGAGGTGTCCGAGGCGATCGGGACGCGCGCCTTCCTGATCAACGACATCCGCGAGATCAAGCCGGAGTGGCTCGACGGGGCCAACCGCGTGGGGATCACCGCGGGCGCCTCCACCCCGGAGTATCTCGTGACCGAGGCGGTCGAAGCGCTCAAGCGGCACCAACCGGTCGAGGTCCGGGAGGTCCACGTGGTGGATGAGGACGTGCGCTTCGGGCTCCCCCGGGAGCTGGAGGAGATCGCCCAGGAGACCGGCACGCCGCTCCCGCCCCGGGTCGCCGCGGCCACCCAGGAGCGCTGAGGCCCGCCCCCTATTCACGAGGCGGCGGACACGCCGCCATTGTCACGCGCTGCGGTAGAGCCTTGTCAGCACGAATTCGCGGTGGCCCAGGGCTTCAGCGGCGGTGAGGCGGCCGTTGCACGTCCTGAGCGTGATCTCGATCAGCCGGTCGCCGGCCTCGTCGAGGGTCATCTCCCGCCGGAGGATGCCGGAGACGTCGAGGTCGATGTGCTCGACCATCTCCCGCGCCGTGCGGGGATTGGCGGTCAGCTTGATCACCGGCTCGATCGGGTTGCCGATGACGTTCCCCTGGCCGGTCGGGAAGAGGTGGACGACGAAGCCGGCGGCCGCCTGGAGGGTCACACACTCGGCCGCGGCCGACGAGGTATCCATGAAGTAGAGCCCCGGGCCCTTGGCCGGCGTCTCCGCCGGCTTCAGGACCTCGATGTACTTCGTCTTCCTCCCGATCTTCTCGAGGTTCCCGAACGCCTTCTCCTCGATCGTCGTGAGGCCGCCCGCGATGTTCCCCTTGGTCGGCTGGCTCTCGGAGAGGTCGTTCGTCTTGAACTGTTCGATGACGTCGTTGTACGCGCTCCAGGCGGCGAGAAACTTCCTCCCCACCTCGGGCGTCTCGCCGCGCGACGCGCAGACCTGCTCGGCCCCGGTGATCTCCGACGTCTCGCCGAAGCAGCTCGTGACGCCCAAGGGGTCGAGCTTGTCGATCAGGTTGCCGACCGTCGGATTCGACGCGAGGCCCGAGGTCGTGTCCGACTCCCCACACTTGACCGAGATCCAGAGATCCCGGATGTCGCACTCCTCGCGCCGCCGCTCGGATGCCGATTGGATGAACTCCTTCGCCTTCCGGGACGCCTTCTCGATCGTCCGGAGGTCGCCGTTGCCTTCGATCGCGAAGCCCTCCACGGATTTGCCGGTCTTCGCGATCCCCTCGACCACCCGGCCGGCCCAGCCCGGCTCGATCCCGATGACCACGACCGCCGCCACATTCGGGCTCGATCCCGTGCCGATCAGCGTGCGGAAGTGGAGCTCCAGGTCCTCGCCGAACTGCAGGCGTCCGTAGGGGTGGGGCAGGGCCAGACAGCCCTTGATGTTATTGGCGACCGCCTCGCACGCCGCGTTCGAGAGATCGTCCAGGGGAAGGATCACGACGTGATTGCGGATGCCGACCCGCCCGTTCTCCCTCCGATAGCCCCAGAATCTCAGCCGATCCATGGCTACCACCTCTTCGTCTTCACGTTGTGGACATGCACGTGGCGGCCCTCGCCGACATCGGCGCTGGCCTGGCCCACATCATGGCCGTATTTGATGATTGCCTCGCCCTTCTTGATCTCCCTCAGCGCGATCTTGTGGCCGAGGGGGATCGGATCGCGCGCTGCCACCGAGATCGTCGCGTCGGTGTCCATGACCCAGCCCGTGAGAGGCATGCCCGCCTGCACGCCCTCCACGACGACCACGCCGACCGCATCCTTCTTAGTGTGCACGAGGAAATGGGGTGCGCTCATGCCCTTTTCTCCGTTGTCCTTAGGGGCCTTGGCGTGAATCTACGCGGGGAGGGAAAGACTGTCAAGGGGCGCTTGCCCCCTGACCCCCGTTCTGTGCTAGCATCTCCCCCACCGAGACCCGGAGGAGGCACGGATGGCCATCGAGATCGGCAAGATTCGCAACGTCGGCTTCGTCGGTCACGGAGGCGTGGGCAAAACGTCCCTCGTGGAGGCCCTGCTGTTCTCCGCCGGGGCGACGACCCGCCTCGGCAAGGTGGACGACGGCTCCACGACCACCGACTTCGACCCCGACGAGGTCAAGCGCAAGATCTCCCTCAACACCGCCGTGGCCTACTGCGACTGGAAGGGGCACCGCCTGAACTTCGTGGACACGCCGGGGTACGGCGACTTCATCTCCGACGCGCGGGCCGGCCTTCGGGCGGTGGAGGCCGCGGTGGTCGTGGTGGACGCGGTGGCCGGTGTCCAGGTGCAGACCGAGAAGGTCTGGAAGTTCGCCAACGAGTACAACCTCCCCCGGGTGGTCGTTGTCAACCGCATGGACCGCGAGCGGGCCGACTTCTGGCGGACGCTGGAGTCGCTGACGAAGCGCCTCAAAGCGCGGCTCGTGCCGCTCCAGATCCCGGTGGGGGCCGAGTCGAACTTCAAGGGCGTCGTGGACCTCGTCAAGATGAAGGCGGTCCTGTACGCCGACGGCAAGCCTCAGGAGGCCGCGATACCGGGTGATCTCGCCGACCAGGCGAAGGAGTACCGCGACAAGCTCAGCGAGTCCGCGGCCGAGAGCGACGACGAGCTGCTGGCGAAGTATCTGGAGGAGGGCTCCATCGGCGAGGCTGAGATGCTCAAGGCGCTCCGCGCGGCGGTCGCCACGGGGAAGGTGATCCCTGTCCTCGCCGCGGCCGCGACGAAAAGCATCGGCAGCCACTCGCTCCTCGATCTGATCGTCGAGTCCTTCCCCTCGCCGGCCGACCGAGGCGAGGTGGAGGGGATCGAGGTGAAGTCCAAGGCTGCCGGTCGGCGTCCCCCGGATCCCAAGGCCCCGATGGCGGCGCTGGTCTTCAAGACGGTGAGCGATCCCCACGTCGGCAAGCTCTCCATCTTCCGCGTGTACTCCGGCACCTTCAAGTCCGATTCCCAGGTCTACAACGCCTCCAAGGAGGCTCGGGAGCGGGTGGGGCAGGTGGCGTGGCTTCAGGGGAAGACCCAGAAGGCGGTGGAAGCCCTCGGCCCGGGCGAGATCGGCGTGGTCGCCAAGCTGAAGGAGACGCTGGCGGGCGATACGCTCACCGACGAGGCCCACGCGATTCTCCTGCCGCGCATCGTCTTCCCCGAGCCCGCCATCTCCTACGCGATCCAGCCCAAGACCCGGGGGGACGAGGACAAGATCTCGAACGCGCTGGCGCGCATGGCGGAGGAAGACCCCACGGTCAAGTACCACTTCGATCCCGAGACCAAGCAGCTCTTGGTCTCCGGCGTGGGCCAGCTCCACGTCGAGGTGGTCGTCGAGCGGATGAAGCGGAAGTATAACGTGGACGTGAGCCTGCTGCCGCCGCGGATCCCCTACAAGGAGACCGTCAAGGGGCGGGCCGAAGTCCAGGGGAAGTACAAGAAGCAGACCGGCGGGCGCGGCCAGTACGGCGATGTGTGGCTCAAGATCGAGCCGCTCCAGCGCGGCGCCGGCTTCGAGTTCGTGGACGACATCTTCGGGGGCGCCGTCCCGCGCAACTATATCCCCTCGGTCGAGAAGGGCGTCCGCGAGGCTCTGAAGCGGGGGGTGATCTCGGGCTACCCGGTGGTGGACGTGCGGGTCACGTTCTACGACGGCTCCTACCACCAGGTGGACTCCTCGGACATGGCCTTCCAGATCGCCGGGTCCATGGCGTTCCAGAAGGGAATCCAGGAGGCGCACCCGATCCTCCTCGAGCCCATCATGAACGCCGAGGTCACGCTCCCGACGGACCAGACGGGCGACGTGATCGGCGATCTGAACGGGCGGCGCGGGCGCATCGTCGGCATGGAGCCCGCCGGGGAGACCGCGGTCGTGAAGGCCCAGGTGCCCATGGCCGAGATGCTCAACTTCGAGCCCGCCCTCCGCTCCATGACGGGCGGCCGCGGCGCGTACTCGATGGAATTCTCCCACTACGAAGAGGTGCCCGCCCACCTGGCCGAGAAGGCCAGCGCCGCCGCCAAGGCCGAGAAGGAGAAGGCCGAGAAGCACTGAGCGCTGCCACTTTGCGGCAGTCGAGTGCCGCTCTCTGACCCCCGCGCCGGCCCCCTCCCTCCATAATACGAAGGATCTTAAAGGCATTTCCGCTGGCACGAACCGTGCTGTCCCTCCAGCGGGGGTTGCCGGGCATGGATCTGTCTTCGTTTCCCACGCCTGCGACGATGAGCTGGTCCGAGCTCATCGGGGCGGGGATCGTCCTCGGGGTTCTCTCGATCCTGATCGAAGCGGCCTACCGTGACAGGCTCGGCGGCGTCGGGCGGGCGCTCTACTTGATGATGGCCTTGCCCCTCGCGTGGTGGGCGGGCCCCCAGCACGTCGGGCCCCTCCTGGAGCAAGTCGCTCCGCCGCTCTCGGCGAGCACGTCGCTGACGCCATACGACCGGGCGTCTGAGCGCGTCTACGCGCGGCTGGACCAGGTGCCGGAGTGGCGGCAGCGGACCCGGGGCCTCTCCCGAGCGGACAAGGACAAGCTCGGATTCGAGCTATCGCAGAAGGGGAGCGCCCGGCTCGACGACGAATCCATCCAGTTTCTGGCCGTCTGGTTGAGAGAGGCGCTCGCCGACGTTGGCGCGCCGGCGTGCGCGGCCATGCTCCGTGGCACCGCCACTCCCGCCCAGATTCGGCAGGCGCTGGAGAAGCTCGATCGGGCGTCTCTCGAGGCCTATATGGATGCGTCGTTCAGCGCCGTCGTGGCCGAGCTGAAGGAAGTCCAGGCCCCGAAGGTAAGCAGCGGGGAGCACGAAGCCGCGGCCAGGGCCCTGCTCGAGCGCGTTCCGAAGGATTGGAGGCCTCGCCTCCTGAATATCTTGCGAATGCCGAGGTTCAGATCCGACGAGGAGGTCTGCTGGGCCGGGAGGACGGTCACGTACTACGCGACGTCCCTGTCCGACCGGGACCAGCGCGCCCTGATGCGGGCCATCGTCCAGTAGCGGGACTCACACCCGGACGGGGGTGCGGCCCGTGGCGAGAACGACGATCTCGCTCTGCACCGCCGTGACCCCCGCGATCTGCCCGAGGATCTCCTCGGCGGCCTTCCGCATCACCTCCCCCTCCACCATCCCGCTGACGGAGAGCTGGCCCTGCTTGCATGCCAGGGAGAGGTGGAGCCCCCGGGTGGCCGGGTGGGCCAGCAGCGCTGCCTTCGCCTGGGCGACGAGGCTCAGATCTTTGACTTCGGCGCGAGACTCGGGCGTCGGCCGGACCCGCTCGTTCTCCAGCGCGTTCCGGAGGACCCGGGCTCCCTCCTTGACGTCCATGCGCTCGGTGTTCAGGACGAGGTCGTAGTGGAGAGGATCGTCCCAGTCCACGTGGTAGAGGAACTTGACGTTCGACGCGCGCTCGCGGTCGTTCTGCCTCACACGGTGGAAGGCCGCCTCGCCGGTGAGCTCCTGCTGGTGCTCCACACGGTAGGCCCGCACGCGCTCGGGCGCGGTGATCCTCACGCGCAGCGCGTGGCGGACCCTCCTCAGAAAGATGCTGGCCCCCCGCCCCGAGAGGATCACGTTGTCCCGGGCGGCCATCTCGAAGATGATGGCTTCCACGTAGGTGAGGTACCGCCGCTTGGTGTCCGTGAAGCGATCCCAGAGGCTCGGCTTTTCCTCCGTGACGTGCTCGAGCTCCATCAAGCCTTCGCCGAACCGCTGGGCGGCCTGGGCGATGATCTCCCGGTCCGCGAACTCCCAGGACAGGGTCCTCGCGAGTTCGCGCCCGATCTCGTCCCCCAGGCTCCCGAGCGTCCGTGAAATGGCGACAATGCTCATGGCTGACCTCCTGGCGGCCCCCCGGCCGGTACCGCCTCCTGCGTTTGCTTCAAGCCCGGTGATGCCTTCTCCCGGGCGGTGCCCGGACACACGAACGCCCCCGCCGATCTCTCCGACCAGCGGGGGCGTCGAAAGACTGTCTCGGGACCCGATCCAGGGGCATGCTCGCCTCCCCTGAGCGCCGGATCGTTAACTGCTGAGGGGACTTTACGCCATCGGCTGACGGCGAGTCAAGGGCCTGGCTAGTCGGTCAGCGAGTGATAGAACTCCACCTCGGTCGGCTTGTCCAGGAGGCCTTTCATCTGCTCGCGATAGGCCGCCAGGTGGGGCGCCGTGCGGTGGAACTCGAACGCCGCGCGGGAACGGTACTGCTCGTAGAAGAGGAACACCGCGGGGTCCTTGGCCGCCCGGTGCGGCCGGTATACGAGGCAGTCTGGCTCCGCCTGCCTGACGGCGTCGGCCATCTTGGCCAGCAGCGCGGCGACGTCGTCCTCCCTGCCCGCCTTCGGGTAGATCTTCGCGATCACGGTGAGCACGTTCTCCATCTCGCTCCTCCTTCCATGCGGCCTTCCCCCGTGAGGTTATCGCAGTTGACATGCGATAACCACCCCGGTACGTTGTCCGCGTATGGCGACCATAGAACCAAAACTCGTCACCCAGACGGCCAAGGAGCTCTACATCCGGGCGCTGAAGGTGCTGCCCCCGGATGTGAAGGCCGCCCTGGCCCGCGCCGCCGAGCGGGAGCGCCACCCGCGCGCCCGCGAGATCCTCGGCGTGATGCTCAAGAACGTGGAGGTGGCGGAGACGCGGGGGCTCCTGGTCTGCCAGGACACGGGCACCCCGGTGTACAAGCTCCGGATCGGCCGCGGCCTGGCCTACGACGGCCCGGCGCTGCTGGCCGCGATCGCCGACGGTGTCAAGCAGGCCACCATCGAGCATCCTCTCCGCTCTTCGGTGTGCCACCCCATCGACCGCACGAACCCGCAGACCAACACCGGCCAGCGGATTCCGATGATCGACGTGGAGTTCGTGGAAGCATCGGGCTACGTCGAGCTCAAGATGATGCCGAAGGGCTCGGGATCGGAGAACATGTCGTTCCTCAAGATGCTCACGCCGGCCGACGGGCTCAACGGGATCAAGCGGTTCGTCCTCGAGTGCGTCGTGAACGCCGGCGGCATGCCGTGCCCTCCGACGCTGGTGGGAATCGGTCTCGGCGGCACCTCAGATCTGGCCATGAAGCTCGCCAAGGAGGCGATCTGGCGGCCCGTGGGCTCGCCCAACCCCGATCCGGCGATCGCCGCACTGGAGGCAGAACTGCTGGAGACCATCAACGGGCTCGGCCTGGGGCCCATGGGGCTGGGCGGCGACACGACGGCGCTGGCCGTCCAGATCGAGTACGCCCACACCCACATCACCCAGAACCCCGTGGCCGTCACGCTCCAGTGCTGGCGTGGGGAGCGCGCCGCGGCCCGGATCTACCCCGACGGCCGGGTGGAATATGGCTTCTAATCCCCCTCACCCCACCCTCTCCCCCAGCGGGGGAGAGGATAAAGGTGAGGGGGGCGAGGGCACATGAGCAAGCATCATCTGACCACGCCGCTGACGGAAGCCCAGGTGCGCGAGCTCAGGGTGGGGGACATGGTCACCCTGGACGGTGTGGTCTTCGGCATCCGCGACGCCACGCTCATCCGCATCTTCGACGAGGAACAGGCCCCGCCCGCCGATCTGCGGGGTGGGGTGTGCCTCCACACGGCGCCCAACGTGAAAAAGGCCGGGGGGCGGTACGAGCCGCTCTCCGTCGGGACCACGACCTCGATGAGGATGGATCGGTTTACGGGTGGATTGCTCGAGAGATACGGCGTGAGGGCCGTCATCGGCAAGGGGGGGCTCTCCGGCGAGAGCCTGAAGCAGTTCGAGCGGCACGGCGGGGTGTACCTGGCGATCACCGGCGGCGCCGCGGCGCTCGAGACCACCCAGATCGAGGCGATCGAGGCCGTCTGGTGGGAGGACCTCATGCCCGAGTGCCTCTGGCAGTTCAGGGTGCGGGGCCTGGGCCCCCTGATGGTGGCCATGGATTCGCACGGCGGGAACCTCTACGCCGACGTCAAGGCCGAGGCCCGGCGGCGGCTTGAGGAAATCCTCACAAGGCTCGAAAAAAGGGCTTGACAGCGAGTTGCGAAACTTCGAAACTCCTCTCAAAAGGGGAGGCCGATGCGACGGCAATCCGACCTCACGCTCTACCAGATGCAGGCCGACATCGCCAAGGTCCTGGCAAACCCCGTCCGCCTCAGGATCCTCGACCAGATCGGGACCGGAGAGGTGGCGTACGGAACGCTCCTGTCCAGGCTCGGCATCTCCAAGACCAACCTCTCCCAGCACCTGGCCATCCTGCGAAAAGGGGGCATCCTCTCGGTGCGCCGTGAGGGGGTCCACGTCCACTACCGTCTGACGTATCCCGAGATCAAGCATCTCTGCTCGGCCATGCGGGGCATCCTGGCCAAGCACTTGAACGAGACCGGTCGGCAGGCCAAGCTCCTGATGCGGCGGGTCGTGTGACCCGCGCGCTTACGCTCTACTAGCGTTCCTGCGCTCCCAGGACTTTTCATTTCAACGGAGGTGGCCATGGCGGAAACAATGAAAATCCAGCAGACTCTCGACTGTAAGGGACTCCTTTGCCCCCTTCCCATCATCAAGCTCTCCAAGGCCATCAAGGGGATTCAGGTGGGGGAAATCGTGGAAATGCTGGCCACCGATCCCGGGTCGGTCCCCGACGTCAAGGCCTTCCAGGCCCAGACCGGCCACGAGATCCTCGCCAGCGAGCAGCAGGCCGGCGTCTATCGGTTCTTGGTAAAGCGCACGAAGTAGGGAGGTTGCCATGGGAGAGAAGACCAAGCGGCTCGCAATGGTCGCGTCGAAAGGGACCCTGGACCAGGCCTACCCGCCCCTCATCCTGGCGACCACGGCCGCGGCCATGGGCTGGGAGGTGGGCATCTTCTTCACCTTTTACGGGCTGGATATCCTCCACAAGAAGCGGCTGGAGCATCTTCAAGTTTCCCCGGTCGGGAATCCGGCCATGCCCCCGCCGATCCCTGCCATCCCCATGCTCAAGGTTCCCACCTTCATGGGAGCCCTGCCGGGCATGACGGCCATGGCCACGACGATGATGAAGGGATGGATGGCCAAGGCCAAGCTCCCGACCGTCAAGGAGATGCTGGATCTTTGCGTGGAAGCCGACGTGCAGCTCATCGCCTGCGCGACCACTATGGGGGTGATGGGGATCAGGCAGGAAGATCTGATCCCCCAGGCCCAGTGCGCGGGGGCGACGACCTTCCTGGATTACGCGTCGGCCGCGGACGTTTCGCTCTTCATCTGATTCGTCGGAGGTCAGGGCCGTGGCTCACGAGGCGCAGGGCGACGAGGTCAAGCGGATTCTCTACGTGCAGACGAGCGGGGCCGAGGCGCCCGAGCGGAGCGCCACCGTCTTCTTCCTCGCCGCGTCGGCGGCGGCCATGGACGTGGAGGTCGGCATCTACTTCACCCAGTTCGGCCCGACCCTTCTCCAGCGTGGCGTGGCCGAGCAGCTCAGGATCAAGAGGGGATCGGCGGGCGCCACGCTCCGCCACTTCTTGGACCAGGCCCTGGACCTGGGGGTGAAGCTCTACGTCTGCCAGCCGAGCCTGGACCTCAACGACCTGAAGATCGAGGACCTGATCGAAGGAGTCGAGATGATCGGGGGCGCCGCCTTCAACAACATGGCCCTCGAAGCCGACCAGGTCATCTGCTTCTAGTGATGGCGACGGGTACGGGAACGGGCGCTTCGAGCGCGGGCTTGGCCCGCGCAACCCCGGGGGGAAGCGTCGAAAGGGGGGCAGAGCCCCCCTTCGAGGAAAAACTGCGGCTCTTCAACGAGGTTACGCAGGATCTCCGCTTCCCCGATTACCTCTACGGCTGCTACGAGTGCGGCATCTGCGTGGCGGTCTGCCCGTCGGCCCGCTTCTACGACTTCAGCCCCCGCCGGATCGCCCAGGCCGTCGCCCGCGAGGACGTCGAGCTGGTTTACGAGCAGATGAACCGGGATGTCTGGGAGTGCTCCCAGTGCTTCTCTTGCCTCCGGTGTCCCCGGCAGAACAACCCCGGCGGCATCGTCACGATCATGCGCGAGGTCGCCGTGAAAAACGGTCTCCACAGCGCCAAGGAGGCGCTGGAGGGCTACAGCCGGATCATCTACAAGATCATGTCCACGGGCACCCAGGTCTCCCCCGACATGATCCGTCCGGACGCCTTCCCTGACTGGGGTCCGACCGCCAAGGAAACCGCCGACAACCTGGAGGTCTGGCGCCGGGCGATGCCGCCCGAGACCATGCACACGACCTCGTCGTCCTGGGAAGTGGACGACAAGACGCTGACCGAGCTCTACCTCATCTGGCATCTGACCGGCGTGCTGGACATGATCAAGACGCTGGACGAGAGCCTCCACATGATCCTGGTGGACGTGATGGAGGAAAAGCTCGAGGAGGCCGGCTACCCGCTGGGAGGCTGATATGCCGATCCCGATCAACATTCCCGTGAAGGGTCCCGCTGCGGCCCCGAGCCGGAAGGGAGAATTCAGACGGTCCCCCGACGACGCGCCCGAGGACCTCCGGGCGATGGCGCTGGAGTTGGAAGCCAAAGGGGAGTGGATCGTCCAGCGGGTGCCCGAACCGTACGTCGAGGTCCAGACGAAGTACGGCAAGGCCAAGAAGATCCCGCTCCAGCACACGTGGCACCACAAGTCCTGCGGCCAGTGCGGTCACATCCCCGGTTACTCGACCTCGATCTTCTGGCTCCACCGGAAGCTGGGATTGGAGTACAACGACCCCCGGGACCAGACTTCCTGCACGGCCTGGAACTACTACGCCTCGGCGACGTCCAACTCGGCGGCCCAAGCCGCGGTCGCCATGCGGAATTTCGCGGCCGCCTACGAGACCGGCTATTTCCCGCAGATCCACTGCGCCACCTCCTACGGCCATTACAAGGAAGTCCGGTCGGAGCTGATCCACCACAAGGAGCTCCGTGACCAGGTCCGGGACGTTCTGAAGAAGATGGGCAAGCCGCTCGTGATCCCGGAGGAGATCGTCCACTACAGCGAGTGGGTGTACGCGGTCCGCCACGAGATCGCCAAGCGGCAGGTGCTCGACCTGCGCAACATAACCGCGACGGTTCATCCGGCCTGCCACTACTACAAGCTGGTCTCTGAGGACGCCATCTACGACCCGGACGTCTATGGCGGCCAGCGGACGGCGATCGTCACGGGGGTGGCGAGGCGCTCGGCGCCAAGGTGGCGGACTACTCGACCTGGTTCGACTGCTGCGGCTTCGGCTTCCGCCACATCCTGGTCCAGCGGGACTTCACCCGCTCCTTCGCCGTCCAGCGGAAGATCGAGGTGATGCGGGACGAGGCGAACCCCGATGTCACCCTCACCCACGATACCGGCTGCGTGACCACGCTGGACAAGAGCCAGTTCGCGGCTCAGGCCCACAAGGGGGTCACGGCCGCCATCCCTGTCCTCTCCGAGGCCCAGTTCGCGGCTCTGGCGATGGGGGCGCACCCCTACCGGGTCTGCCAGCTCCACTGGCACTCGGCCGACTACCACCCGCTATTGGAAAAGATGGGGATCGACTGGCGGGAGCGCTGGCGGGAGTTCGAGGACGATCTGGAGCGGCTCAAGAAGAACCCCGGGGCGGTTATGACCTGGGACGACGCGGACGCGGCTTCGGTGCCGCCGAACCCGGAACACCTCGCCCACGGAGGCCGGTAGCAATGCCCGGCGAAAATATTCTGATCATCGGCGGCGGGCCGGCGGGGCTCGAGGCCGCCCGGGGCGTCGCCGACCTCGGATACAAGGCGATCCTCGTCGAGAAGCGGGATCGCCTCGGGGGGACGCCGGATTCGGCCAATTATGCGGCTCTCACTCACGGCATGAGGGACGCCTCCGAGGTCATGGCCGAGATAGTGGCCGCGGTCAGCGGGAATCCTCTGGTGGACATCCGCCTCAACGCGACGGTCACCGAGTCGAGCGGCGCGGCCGGCGACTTCAGGGTGACTCTCCAGGAGAACGGGGGCCCGGCGACCGTCGAGGCCGGAGCGATCATCGTGGCTACCGGCTTCGACCACTTCGATCCCGGCCGGGCGACCCAGGCCTACGGCTACTACGAGTACGACGACGTCATCACGCTCACCGACGCCGAGGCCATGCTGAAGGAGAAGAAGTTCGTGAAGCCGTCCAACGGCCAGGCGCCCGATCGGGTGTGCTTCATCCAGTGCGTGGGCTCCCGGGACCGCCAGCTCGGCAACGAGTACTGCTCCAAGGTCTGTTGCGGCATCGCCTCCAAGCAGGCCATCGAGATCCGCCAGCTGCTCCCCCAGTGCAAGGTGTTCATCTTCTACATCGACATGCGGATGTATGGATACTGGGAGAACGAGATTTACTGGCCCGCCCAGGAAAAATACAAGGTGCAGTACATCAGGGGCGTGATCTCCGAGATCGTCAAGAAGGGGGATCGCCTCATGATCCGGGGGGAGGACACGACGATGAACCGGCCCATGGAAGTCGCCATGGACATCGTCATCCTCTCCGTGGGGATGGAGCCCAGCAAGGGGACCAAGGAGATCGCCCGAATCCTCGGCCTGGCCCAGAACAAGTACGGCTTCATCGACCCCGCTCACGGCTCGCTGGACACGGTGTCCACCTCCGTGGAAGGCGTGTTCGTCGCCGGGGCAGCGGCCGGGCCCAAGGACCTCGACGACACGATGGGCATGGCCGGCGCCGCGGCGATGAAGGCCGCGGCCCTCGTCCGCCGGAAGAGCAAAGCCCCCTCACCTTTATCCTCTCCCCCGGTGGGGGAGAGGGTAGGGTGAGGGGGGTCGGTATGCCCGGCCAGGTTGTCGACACCGAGAGCGCCCGCGAGTTCATGCGCGAGGCTCTCCAGAAAATCACCGAGGCCGAGCTGGCGGCGATCGCCGACGAGTGCCTAGTCAAGCACGAGCGTGTTCGTTCGCTGCTGGCTCGCCCGTCCGGCGCGCCGCCGACCGAGCCCGAGCTGCGCGCCCTCCTGCGGAGCATCTTCTCGACCCGCCGTCGCACGACGGAGATCCTCGATCGCGTGGGGGCCGGGCCGCTCGCGGGCTGGATCGGCGACCTCGTGGCGCCTCGCCGCCCCGTGGAGGCGCGGTTCCAGGCGTTTTGCGACCGCTTGGAGGGGTTTCCCTCGAGCGTCAGCTACGACCTGGCCGGCGAGCTCCTCCACTTCACCGATCCCGAGCGCTACTGGCTCTGGACCCGGTGGGTGTGGGATCCCAAGACCCGCACCGGGGCCCTGCCGCTCGTCACCATGGAGGAGTATGACCTGCACGCCCCGAGCGTGGGGGCGATGTACCTCCGGGTGGGGGAGGCCACGGCGTTCGTCCACGAGACGGGGCGGGCCGCCGGGTTCACGCGCATTGGCCAGGGAGCCTTCGGCGTGGACGTCTATCTCGCGTGCGTCTACTGCGTCTATGTCTATACCACCGTCCGCATGCGGATGACCCAGGAGTTCAACCGCGTGATTCCGCCCCTCCCCGAGCTGTGTCGTCGCTTTCTCGGCGTCTACAAGATGGAAATCTAGATGGCCTACAAGCAGAGCTACGGCAAGCAGCCGCCCGAGGTGCTGGAAAAGGAGCACGCGGTCGTCGAGGGGATCGATCTTCCCGGTCACTGGAACCGGATGTTCGGGACCCGGGTGATCACCGACTACGATCTCTCGACCCTCGACCAGATCACGGACCTCCCCGGAGGGGAATCCCTCGGCTGGTGCTACCAGTGCGCCAAGTGCATCGGCGTCTGCCCCGTGGACATCGTCGGGGATTACGGCCCGCGGAAGATCCACCGCGACGTGCAGCGGGGCATCTCCCTCCTGGACGACCCCAACCTCTGGCTCTGCACCACTTGCATGAACTGCCTCCGGGTCTGCCCGAAGGCGGTGGACATGATCCAGATCATGCCCGCGGCCCGCGAGGCGGCGATCAACGAGGGCAAGGCGATCCCGCCGGAGCTCCAGAAGGTGTTCGAGGCCACCGACCGCTACGGGAACCCGCTGGGGGAGAACCCGCGCAAGCGCGCCGACTGGATCAAGGACGCCGGCGTGCCGGTGCCGATCGTGGCCCAGGTGAAGCGCCCGGTAGACGTCCTCTGGTACGTGGGCAGTTACCCGTCGTACCATCCGCGGGGCATCGACGCCGCGCGGGCGCTGGCCCGGATCTTCCACGCCCTGAGGGTGGATTTCGCCATCCTCGGGGTCGAGGAGAGGGAGGACGGCGACTCCATCCGCCTCGCCGGGGAGAAGGGGCTGGCCGAGAAGCTGACCGAGGAGAACATCAAAATCTTCGGGAAGTACAAGTTCAACCGGCTGGTGGTTTTCGGCCCCCAGAGTACAACGCCTTCAAGAACGAGTACCCGAAGCACGGGGGCACGTACGAGGTGCTTCACTACACGCAGTTCCTCGCGGAGCATCTGGATCGGCTGAGCGCGCTCATGGTCACTCCGGTCCCGCGCACCGTGACCTACCACGATCCCTGCTATCTGTCGCGCCATAACGGGGAATACGAAGCGCCCCGAAGGCTGCTGAGGGCGATCCCGGGGATCACGCTCGTGGAGATGCCCCGGAACCGGGAGAACGGCTACTGCTGCGGCGGTGGGGGCGGGGGGATGTGGCTCGACAGCTTCAGCCGGGACTACACGAAGATGCGGCTTTCCGACCGGCGCGTCATCGAAGCCGTGGAGACCGGCGCTCAGGGGCTGGCCATCTGCTGCCCCTACGAGGTCTCCCGCTTCGAGGACGCCGTCAAGGCGACGGGCAACGACGGGCGGCTCGACGTGCGGGACATTGCGGAACTCATCGACGCTTCCATGGCCACGCCGGCGTGATGGAGCACCGCGGCGTCCTCATGGAGCAGTACGAGGTGCTGTTCGCCCGCCGCTGGTCGGTGTGGGGGGCGGCGCTCGTGATCGGAACGCTCAACGTCTTCCTCTTCGCCTACGACCGGCCGTGGACCGCCTCCGATGGCGCCCGGAACTGGGGGGACTGGCTCTTCCAGTCGGTGGGGATCCTCCACCGGCCGGACCTGATTTCCCCCGTGCTCTACTCCGGCTCCCTGCTGAACCTGGGAGTGCTGGCGGGCGCCTTCACGTCGGCCTTGCTGAGCCGGGAATTCGCCGTCAGGATCGCGCCTGCGGGAGAGCTACTTAAAGGTGGAGTCGGCGGGCTCCTGATGGGGATCGGTGCCGTCCTCGCCTTCGGGTGCAACATCGGCGGCTTTTTCAGCGCGCTCTCCGCGCTCTCGCTGTCCGGCCTGGCCATGATGCTCGGGCTCGTCGCGGGGGCCTACCTCGGGCTCAAGTATCTCCTCTGGGAGGTGGAGCACTGGCCGGCCCTCACGACGGGGAAGGCGTACTCGTTTTGCGCCGCGGGCGCCTCGGGGCTCGGCTGGCAGCCGGCTGTCGGGGCCCTCGCCCTCCTCACGCTCCTCCTGCTCCCGTTCGCGTACGACCGGCTCGGCTACACGCCCCAGGCGGGGTTTCTCCTCTTCGGCGTCGCCTTCGGCCTGATCTTCCAGCGCTCCCGCTTCTGTCTCGTCCGGGCGTTCCGCGAGCCGTTCATGAGCGGCGATGCGGACCACACGCGGGCGGCGGCGCTTGCCCTGGTGGTAAGCATGGTGGGCTTCTCGATCCTGAAGTTCACCGACCTGAAAGACAAAGGGGACTGGGTGCTCCCAGGCTTCTGGTTCGGAGCGCTCCTCGGCGGGCTCCTCTTCGGCGTCGGCATGGTCCTGGCCGGCGGGTGCGGGGCCGGGTCGATCTGGCGGGCGGGGGAGGGGCACGTCAAGCTCTGGATGGCGGTGATGATGTTCGCCGTGGGGACCTCGCTGACGCGGCAGGTGCTGGCGCCGGGGGAGTGGCTCAGGAAGCTAGGGACGCCCGTTTTCCTTCCCGACGTGACCGGCTGGGGCGGGGCCATGGCCCTCGTCGCGCTCGTGATGGCCGCCTGGTACCTGTTTGCCTCCTGGAACGAGTCCACCAAGAAGTTTAGCCTCGTCTGAGGCGTATATGATGGGGTCAGGCATGCGTATTTGCGTTAATTGCCCTGACGCAACCCGCAACGCAATAACGCATGCCTGACCCCATGAACCTCTGACCCCATGAACATCGTGGTGCCGGTGAAAATGGTGCCCGACCTCGTCGAGGAGCTGGAGGTGGACGCGACCGGCCGCGCCCTCGACCGGTCGTTCCTCAAGCTCAGGATCAACGAGTTCGACGAGCACGCGCTGGAGGAGGCGCTGCTCCTGAAGGCCAAGCACGGGGGGACGGTGACCGTCCTCGCGCTCGACACCGGAGAGGTGGACGAGACGCTCTTCACCTGCCTGGCCAAGGGGGCCGACCGCGCCATCAAGATCACCGGGCAATTCCAGGACGGAGTGTCCAGCCACGCCGCCGCCGCCGTCCTGGCCCGGGTGCTGGGCTCGATCCCTCACGATCTCATTCTGACCGGCGTCCAGGCCGCCGACGATCGGGACGGCCAGGTCGGGATCCTCCTGGCCTCGACCCTCGACCTGCCCCACGTCAGCGTCGTGAGCGGGGTTGAGCCCGCGGCGGCGGGAAAAGCGGTGACGGCGCGCCAGGAGTATGCCGGCGGAATCATGGCCGAGCTCGAGGTGGACCTTCCCGCCGTGCTGGGGATCCAGGCGGCCCGGGAGGCGCCCCGCTACGCGCCCGTGTCCAAGGTGCGCCAGGTCATGAAGACCCAGAAGCTGGAGGAAGTGGCGGCGCCCGCCGTCGAGGTCGGGGCCGGGTCCACCGTGAGCCGCCTCGCCAAGCCCGAGACCGGTGGCCGCGCTGAGATCCTCGAGGGTTCTCCCGAAGAAGTGGCCGACCGCCTCGTCGCGATCCTCGCCGAGCGCGGCTTCGCCAAACGCTGAGGCGGCTCATGGCTAACGACATCGCGGTCGTCATCGAGCACCTGGAGGGGAAGGTCGCGGACATCTCCTTTGAGATGCTGGGGAAGGGGCGGGAGCTCGCTAAGGCCTCGGGCGGGCAGCTCCTCGCCCTGCTGCTCGGGCATGGCGTCAAGGGGCTCGCGGCGGAGCTCGGCTGCGCGGACGGCGTCATCGTCAGCGAGCACGAGACGCTTCGTCACTACACCCCCGAGGCTCACAAGCAGGCGCTGGCCGCCATCCTCAAAGCGCGCGCCCCGCGGGTGACGCTGGTGGCCAACACCGCCATGGGCATGGACCTGGCGGCCGGCCTCTCCGGCTCGCTCGGCTGGTCGCTCTGCGCGTACTGCCGGGACGCGCGGCTCACGGACGGTCGCCTGACGGCGGTGAGCCAGATCTACGGCGGCAAACTTCTCGCCGACGCCGACGTTGAAGGGCCCTCCACCATTCTTTCGATCCTGGCAGGCTCCTTCCCCGCCGAGGCCGGCAAGGCAGCGGGCAACCCCCGGGTGGAGGAGGTCCCACCGCCCCCGCTTGACAAGCCGCGCATCCGCTTCAAGCGGCTGATCCAGCCGGAGGCCGGCGATGTGGACATCACTCGCCAGGCCGTCCTGGTCAGCGTCGGTCGCGGGATCCAGTCCAAGGACAACATCCCCGTGGTCGAGGAGCTGGCCCAGGCGCTGGGCGGGGCGCTGTCCGCCTCAAGGCCGATCGTGGATCAGGGATGGCTCCCGAAGACGCGGCAGGTCGGCAAGTCGGGAATGACCGTCAAGCCGAAGCTCTATGTGGCCGTCGGGATCAGCGGGGCCCCCGAGCACATCGAGGGGATGCGCGGCGCGGAGCTGATCGTGGCGATCAACACCGACCCCAACGCGCCGATCTTCAACGTGGCCCACTACGGAGTGGTGTCCGATCTCTTTGATGTGATTCCCCTGCTGGCCGAAAAGCTCAAAGCGTCCAAGTAATGGTTCCGGCCCGCGAGGTCTTCCGGAACTTCCCGGCGCCGCTGATCGTCGCCTTCTATCTCCTGAGCGCGCTGGCGATCCTCGTCTTCTGCTACGGCGCGTGGCTCAGGATCCGGAAGTACCGGCGGGGCCGCCCCGCCCACCGCACGGCCCACCTCTGGCGTCGGCTCGGGGGCGCGGCGACCTCCATCGGGAGTCATTCGACGCTCACCAAGCGGAACGTCGCCACCGGCGTCGCCCACTTCGGGATCTTCTGGGGGTTCGTGGCCCTCTTCATCGGCACCGTGATCATCATGATTGACTACGACATGGTCCGCCTCGTGAACCCCGCGTGGCGGTTCTGGAGGGGGACGTTCTATCTCTGGTACTCGATCACCCTGGACGTCCTGGGCGCGGCGTTTGTCGTCGGCCTGGGCGCGATGATGGCGCGGCGCTGGTGGGTCCGGCCCGCCGCGCTGGACTACAGCCGGCCGGACCGGGCGGCCGGGAGCTATAGCCGTGCGGGCTACGTGGCCGACGATCGCCTGTTCCTCTGGCTCCTCTTCTGGATCGGCCTGACCGGCTACCTGGTGGAAGGGCTGCGCATCACCGCCGACCGCCCGGCCTTCGAGCGCTGGTCGGTGGTGGGGTGGCAGGTGGCGAACCTCTTCGACTTGGCGGGCGTGACCGGCTTCGCCAACCCGCTCCACCTGGCCGGCTGGTGGGTCCACGCCCTCCTCGCGCTGGCCTTCGTCGCCTACATCCCCTACTCGAAGGCGATTCACATGGTGGTGGACATCGCCAACCTCCTCTTCAAGGACGAGCGGGCGGGCAAGCGGCTGCCGGCCGTCCCCGAAGGGGCGGAGGCTCAGGGCTACGAGACCCTCGCCGATTTCACCTGGAAGGAGCTCTTGGACCTGGACGCGTGCACCAAGTGCGGGCGCTGCCACACGGCCTGTCCCGCCCGGGCGTCGGGCGCCCCGCTCTCGCCGCGCGACCTCATCCTCGAGCTGCGCGAGCACGCCGAGGCGACCCTTGGGGGGTCCAGCTGGCTGCATGAAACCTCCGGCCGCGAGGGCAACGGCAAGGTCGCGGGCGGCGTGATCAAAGCCGAGACCCTCTGGGCCTGCACCACCTGCCTGGCCTGCGTGGAGGCGTGCCCCGTCGGGATCGAGCACGTCCCGCTCATCGTCCAGCTGCGGCGGCGGCTGGTGGGCGAGGGAGCGCTCGACGCGAACCTGCAGGGCGTTCTGGAAAAGCTCGGGCGCTACGGCAACTCCTTCGGCCAGTCTGAGCGGCTGCGCGGACGATGGACCCAAGGGCTTCCGTTTAAAGTCAAGGACGCGCGGAAGGAGCCGGTGGAGTATCTCTGGTTCGTGGGGGATTACGCCTCCTACGACCCGAGCCTCCAGGAGCTGACGCGCGCGGTGGCGCGGGTCTTCCAGCGGCTGGGCCTCGACTTCGGGATCCTCTACGACGGCGAGAAGAACGCCGGCAACGACGTGCGCCGGGTGGGCGAGGAAGGGCTCTACCAGCTGCTCGTGGAGAAGAACCTGGCCGTCCTCGGCAAGGCTCAGTTCAAGGAAATCATTACCACCGATCCTCATTCCTACAACACCCTCCGGTTCGAATACCCGGAGTTCGGCGGCGCCTTCAGGGTGCGCCACTACACCGAGGTTCTGGGCGAGCGGCTGGCGGCGGGCCGGGTGCCCTTCGCCCGGCGGCTCGAGGGAGTGGCGACCTATCACGATCCGTGCTATCTCTCACGCTACACGGAGGTCACCGAGGCCCCCCGCGAGATCCTGAAGCGCCTGGGGCTCATGCTCGTGGAGATGGGGAGGAACCGGGCCAACAGCTTCTGCTGCGGGGCGGGAGGGGGCCGGATCTGGATGGGCGACACCCGGACGCCGGGGATTCCGACCCCCAGCGAGCAGCGGATCCGGGAGGCCCTCGAGATCCCGGACGTCCGCTACTTCGTCGTGGCCTGCCCCAAGGACGTCACCATGTACCGGGATGCCGTCAAGACGTCCGGCCACGAGGGGCGGATCGAGGTGAAAGAGCTGATCGAGCTCATCGAGCAGGTCTTGGAATGACCGACGAGGAACAGGCGGCCGACGGCCTGTGGAGCCGGTTCCGGGACATCGCCATGGCTCTGCGGCGGCTCCAGGACTTCAACTTTTCGGCGGAGGGCGGGGAGGGCCGGTTCACCGACCGGTGGCTCGACGGGCTGGCCCGCGATGCCGGCGCCCTCAGCAGCGTGGGTCGCGAGCTGGTGCTCCGGGCGTTCCGGGTGGGAGCCGATGCAGTCAACTTCGAGATCTTGACCCGGCTCCGCGAGGAGGAGGGCGTGGCGCTGTCGCACCTGGCTCGGGCCACGGGGCTGCCGCAGTTCACGGTCTCGGAGCGGGTCAACGATCTGGTCCAGGTAGGGCTGGCGGTGCGGGTGCTCGAGCAGGATGCCGTCCGGGCCACCGCCCTCACCCGCGGCTTTCTCGGGACAGTGGGAGGGATCGAGCGGCGCCTGGCGGCGATGATCCGGGAGCGGCTCCCCGGGCTCATCGCCCCCTGAGCGGAGAGCCCGTGCGCTGCCCCTACTGCGAGCTCGCCGGGCCGCGGCGGCAGGTCCACCGCCACCTGGTGGATTCCCACGGGGAGACGGTGAAGACGGAGGCGGACGAGGCCGAGGGGGCGATGGCCTACGTGATCGTCTGCCCCCGGTGCGGGGGAGAGATCCGCCAGCCCGTCAAGCCGCGCTGGCGCGACCCCGGCTTCCTGCGGGAGTTCGAGCAGGAAATTCGGCTGGTGGCCTTCGACCTCTTGCTCTATCATCTGGAGGATGCTCATGGCCACGATCTTCAACTGTAATCTCCCGGAGGACCTCTATTACCTGGTGGACAAGCACGTCTGGCTGCGCCCCGCGGCCGACGGGCCCGTGACGGTGGGCATCAGCGACGTGGCGCGTCACCTGGCGGGGACGATCGTCGCGGTCACGCCGAAGAAGGCGGGCCGGGCGGTGCCCAAGGGGCAGAGCGTGGCGACGATCGAGTCGTCCAAGTGGGTCGGGCCCGTGCCGGCGCCGGTGAGCGGGGAGATCGTGGAGGTCAACGAGACGGTCCGGAAGAATCCGCGCCTCGTGAACGAGGATCCGTACGGCGCGGGGTGGCTCGTGAAGCTCCGGCCGTCGGCGTG
Source organism: Candidatus Rokubacteria bacterium CSP1-6 (assembly GCA_001443385.1). Taxonomy (GTDB): domain Bacteria; phylum Methylomirabilota; class Methylomirabilia; order Rokubacteriales; family CSP1-6; genus CSP1-6. Next base: position 1,525 of record LDXP01000007.1, on the reverse strand, counting down.
GGACGCCGAGAGCGCGGGGCTGGTGACGGGGAGCGCGGGGCTCGAAGCCTACCGCGCGTTTCTGGAACGCGAGGGCATCCAGTGTGGAGGGACATCATGAGAACGCTGTCGCGCAGGCAATTCCTTCGGACATCGGGAACCGGCTTGGGGCTCGGGCTGTTGACGGCGGGAGGGCTGGCCGGATGCGCCACGACCGTCGGCCCGAAGACGGGACGCCGGGTCGTCGTGATCGGGGGCGGCTGGGGCGGGGCCACGGCCGCCAAGTACGTACGCCTGGCCGATCCCTCCATCGAGGTCGTCCTCCTCGAGCCGAACAGGCAGTTCGTCTCGTGCCCGTTCAGCAACCTGGTGCTGAGCGGGGTCCGGTCCATCGAGAGCATCACGATGGACTACAGCGGGCTCCGGGGCCACGGCGTCAAGATCCTGCACCAGGAGGCCACAGCCATCGAGCCGGATAAGAAGCGGGTGCGGGTCGGTGACGACGCCATCGAGTACGACCGGCTCATCGTCTCGCCGGGCGTCGACTTCCAGTGGGAACAGGTGGAAGGGCTCCCGGCCGCCAAGGACACCGTGCTTCACGCGTGGAAGGCCGGCCCGCAGACGGTCGCCCTGGCCCGGCAGCTCCAGTCGATGCCGGACGGGGGCGTGGTTGTGATGAGCGTGCCGCTCATGGCCTACCGCTGCCCGCCCGGACCCTACGAGCGGGCCTGCCAGATCGCCTGGTATCTCAAGACCAGCAAGCCGCGGTCAAAGCTCCTCGTCCTCGACGCCAACAAGAACATCGTGTCGAAGACCGGGCTGTTTCAGGCAGCGTTCAAGAATTACCCGAACAACCTGGAGTACCGGCCGGCCAGCCGGGTCGAGAAGATCGACACGAGCAGGCGCGAGGTGACGACGGAGATCGGCGATAAGGTCAAGTACGACGTGATCAACCTGATCCCCCCCCAGCGGGCGGGGGCGATCGCGGTCCAGGCGGACCTCGTCGGCGCCGACAAGCGCTGGTGCGAGGTCAACCATGTCACCTACGAGTCGGTGAAGCAGAAGAACATTCACGTGATCGGCGACGCCACCATCGGGCTCCCGGTGCCGAAGTCGGGGACGATGGCCAATTCCATGGGGAAGATCTGCGCCAGCGCCGTCGTCCACCTGCTGAACGGGAAAGAGCCGCCCCAGATGCCGCCGGTGAACGTCTGCTACAGCTGGGTGAGCGACAAGGAAGCGATGGCGGTCATCAACTCGTACAGGATCGCTCAAGGCAAGGTTGTCATGATCGAGCAGAAGCTGACGCCCGGCGCGAGCGTCGCGTTCGCCCAGAACGCGGAGGGCTGGGCGCGGAGCATCTGGAGCGACATCCTCGGCTAGAACCGCAAAGGAGGAGCATCCTATGACGAACACGATTCGGCTCTTCGTTGGCTCTGCCGGCCTCCTGCTCCTTCTGGTGGTCTCCGGCATCGCGGTGGCGGGGCCGCTCGATCCCGGCTACGCCAAGGCGTTCTCGTGCAGCGCCTGCCACGGGTTCGACGGG
>LDXP01000006.1:27983-62872 GCA_001443385.1 Candidatus Rokubacteria bacterium CSP1-6 | reverse complement strand
ACCGGCTGACAGTCCTCGAGAATCTGGAAATGGGCGCCTACGCCCGGTCCGATGCCGGGATCGGGCAGGATCTCGAGCGGGCCTTCGTCCTCTTCCCGCGCCTGAAGGAGCGGCGCGCCCAGGTCGCGGGCACGCTCTCGGGGGGCGAGCAACAAATGCTGGCCATCGCCCGGGCGCTGATGGCGGCGCCCCGGATCCTGCTCCTCGACGAGCCCTCCATGGGGCTGGCCCCCGTGCTCGTGGAGCAGATCTTCGAAACGATCCGAGACATCAACGGCCAGGGCACCACGATTCTGCTGGTCGAGCAGAACGCCGCCATGGCGCTCTCGATCGCCCATCGCGGCTACGTGCTGGAGACCGGCACCGTCGTCCTCTCCGGCACGGCCGCCGATCTCCAGGAAAACCCGGAGGTCCGCCGGGCCTACTTGGGGGAAGGCTAGACACCCCCTCACCCCACCCTCTCCCCCTTGGGGGGGGAGAGGATACAGGTGAGGGGGGAAAGGACTGACGATGCGACAAGAGGGGCTGACGTACGAAGAGCACACTGTGGGCCAGAAGTTCGCGACGCTGGGGCGGACCGTGTCGGAGACCGACATCGTCACCTTCGTGAACCTGGCAGGCTTCACCGAGCCCCTCTTCATGGACATGGAGTACGTGGCGCGCGAGAGCGTGTTCAAGGGGCGGCCGGCGCCCGGCGCCCTCACGTTCGCCCTGTCCGAGGGACTGATCATACAGACGGGCCTGCTCCACGGCACGGGGATGGCGTACCTGGGGGGCGAGATCCGCATCGTCGCCCCGGTTCTGGCCGGAGACACCATCCGCGTGGAGGTGGAGGTCGCCGACAAGCGCGAGACCAAGAAGCCCGATCGGGGCATCGTGACCTACCAGCACCGCGTCCTCAACCAGCGCGGAGAGACGGTCCTGGAGGCGAAGATCCAACGGATGATCAAGCGCACCGCGTGATGCTCGTCCTCGGAAGGAAAGAGCTGGAGCGCCTCCTCACCCCGGCGGCGGTGATCCGGGCCGTGGAGTCGGCCTTCGCCCGCTACGCGCGGGGCGAAGCCACCGTTCCGTCCCGCCTGGCTCTGACCGCCGAGGAGGGAGGCCTGCTCCTCCTCATGCCTTCAGCTCTGGCGGGCACCGCCCTCGGAGCCAAGCTCGTCAGCGTGTATCCCAAGAACCGCGAGCGCGGCCTCCCCACGATCTTCGCCACCTACGTCCTCATGGAACCTGGCACCGGCCGGCCGCTCGTGCTCCTCGAGGGGGGTTTTCTCACCGGCATCAGGACTGGCGCCACGTCGGCACTGGCAGCCCGATACCTGGCCCGCCCCGATTCCAGGGTCATCGCCTGCTTCGGCGCCGGCGTCCAGGCGGCCTTCCAGCTCCGCTGCCTGGCCACGGTCTTCGCCGTCGAGCGGGTCCTCGTGGTCGGGCGAAGCCGGGAGCGAGCCGAGCGGTTCTGCGAGACCATGGCCAGAGAACTCGGAATGCCCGTTACGCTGGCAGAAACGCCGGGGCAAGCCGTCAGCCAGGCCGATCTCGTCACCTGCGCCACCACGTCTCCCACCCCGGTCTTCGCGGGCACGGATCTCAGACCGGGGACCCACGTGGACGCCGTCGGGGCCTTTCGCCCCGCAACACGGGAGGTGGACACGGAGACGGTAGCCCGGGCCCGCGTGGTCGTGGACACCTACGCCGGCGCCTGGGAGGAGGCCGGGGACGTGCTGATCCCGATCAAAGAGGGAGCCATCTCGCGCTCATCGGTCCACGCCGAACTGGCTGAGCTGGTTATCGGGACGAAGGCTGGCCGCCAAGGTCGTGACGAGATCACCCTCTTCAAGTCGGTCGGCTTCGCCCTGGAGGACGCGGCGGCGGCCCGGCTGGCCTACGACGAGGCCCGCGCTGCCAGCGCAGGCGTGGAAGTGGATCTGGGATGAGCCGCACCGCCGACGCCGTCATCATCGGGGGGGGCGTGACGGGGGCGAGCCTCGCCTTCCACCTCGCCTCCCGGGGCGTGAAGGGCGTGGTCGTCCTCGAGAGAAAATTCCTCGCCGCCGGCGGGACGGGGCGCTCGGTGGGGGTCATCCGCCAGCTCTACCCGAGCCCGGAGACCTGCCGCATGGTCCTCAGCTCGCTCAGGGTCTTCCAGAACTTCCGCGAGGTCGTGGGCGGCGACTCCGGCTACGTCGGATGCGGGGCCCTCATCGGGGTTTCCCCGGCCATGCTCCCGTCGCTCGAGCGTTCCCTCGAGATCCAGCGCGAGGTCGGCATCAGGGCCGAGCTGCTCCCACCCCACGAGCTGGCCCGTCTCGAGCCCCGCATCGACCCGTCGGGGCTGGGGGCGGTCCTCCACGAGCCGGAGTCGGGCTACGGCGACCCCACAGCCGTGACTCTCGGCTATGCGGCGGCGGCCCGCGACAGGGGCGTGGCCATCGAGCAGGGAGTGGCGGTGACCGAGATTCGGGTGGATGGCGGCCGGGTGACGGGAGTCGTGACTCAAAACGGCGAGAGCATCCACTCCCGTGTGGTGGTCAACGCGGCGGGGCTCTGGGCCGGGGCCGTCGCCGCCCTGGCCGGCATCACCCTTCCCATCGTGGTGGGGCGGCACCCGGTGTTCATCGTCAAGCGGGGCGCCGCCTTCGGCCCTCCCCACCCGGTCTATCTGGACCTGGCCGGCGGCACGTACGTCAGGCCGGAGACGGGCGACCTCACGCTCACCGGCTCCCTCGTCGAGGACGAGACGCGGCACCCCATGGACCCCGAGCTGCTCGGCAACGAGGCCGGCTTCGAGGAGGCGGCCGAGGCCCTGGAGCTGACGAGCCGGGCGATCCCGGCCCTGGCGGACGCGCACTACCAGCAGGGCTACGCCGGGGCGTTCGACATCACGCCGGACTGGATGCCGATCCTCGACGAGTCGCCCGTCCGCGGCTTTTACATCGCCGCCGGCATGAGCGGTCACGGCTTCAAGCTCGCCCCCGCGGTCGGCCAGATGATGGCGGAATTGATCACCGGGGGCCGGACCACCGTCAACCGGGCGCCCTTTGCCTTCGACCGTTTCGCCGCCGCCCGCCGGCGTGGCGAGAGCTTCGTCGGCTCCTTCTTGGGATCCTCATGACCAAGGTATTCCGGCGGCGGCTGGCGGGCTGGACCTACCCCGAGATCGTCAGGGGCGAGGGCGTCTATCTCTACGACCGCGAGGGGCGCCGCTATCTCGACGGCTCGAGCGGCGCCATCGTCGTGACGGTCGGCCACGGAGTCCCCGAGATCGCCGAGGCGATCCGGGAGCAGGCGGCGCGCCTGGCCTACGTCCACGGCACCGAGTTCACCTCGACTGCGATGGAGGAACTAGCCACTGAGCTGACCCCACGCGTTCCGGTGGACGACGCCCGGCTCTTCCTGGTGTCCGGAGGCTCGGAGGCCACCGAGACCGCCATCAAGCTCGCGCGCCAGTACCAGCTGGCCAAGGGCCGGCCGGGACGCTACAAGGTCGTCTTCCGGTGGCCGTCCTTCCATGGCTCGACCCTCGGCGCGCTGGCCATCTCCGGCCGCCCCACGCTCCGCACGACGTTCGCGCCGCTACTCCTGGAGATGCCGCGCATCCCCGCGCCCTACGCCTACCGCTGCGCGCTTCCGGGCTGCGGGCCCGCCTGCTCGCTGGAGTGCGCCAAGGCGCTGGATGCGACCATCCGGGCGGAAGATCCCGACACCGTCGCGGCCTTCATCGCCGAGCCCGTCATCGGGGCCTCCGCGGGAGCCGTCGTCCCGCCGGCGGATTACTTCAAGATCGTGAGGGAGATCTGCGATCGCCATGGCGTGCTCTTTATCGCCGATGAAGTGATGACAGGGATGGGGCGGACCGGCAAGTGGTTCGGCATCGAGCACTGGGGCGTGCGCCCCGACGTGCTCACCACCGGCAAGGGCCTCACGAGCGGGTATCTCCCGGGCGGCGCGGTCCTCGTCAAGGGCGAGATCGTGGAGACCCTCAAGGCCGGCGGGGGCTTCCAACACGGCTTCACCTACAGCCACCACCCGGTCGTGGCCGCGGCCGGGGTCGCCGTCACCCGCTACGTGGAGCGTCACGGGCTGGTCGAGCGGGCGCGGGTCCAGGGCGCGTATCTTCAAGAAAGGCTCCAGCGGCTCCTGGATCTCCCGGCGGTGGGCGACGTGAGAGGGCTCGGCCTCATGGCGGCGGTAGAGCTGGTCCAGGACCGGAAGAGCAAAGCCCCCTACCCAGCGGCGGCCCGTATGGCGCAGGCCATCCAGGCGGAGGCCCTCGGGCGCGGCGTCAACGTCTATGCCTCAGGCGGCCAGGTGGACGGCGCGGGCGACCTCGTGATGGTCGGGCCACCGCTCGTCGTCGAGCGCGACCAGATCGACGAGGTGGTCGCCGTCCTCGGCGACGCCATCGCCGCGGTGACGCGAACATGATCCCCTCACCCTGCCCTCTCCCCAGAGGGGCGAGGGATAGACGGATTCCTCTCCCCCACCGGGGGAGAGGACAAAGGTGAGGGGGCGACCTCACATGGCGGACGCATCTCCGATCAGACTTGGCCCCGAGGAGCAGGCCGGGGTGGCCGAGGCCGAGCGTCTCGTCAGGGAGGCGGAGTTCGGGGCGCGCGAGCTGGCGGGCTGGTCCTTCTGGCTGGCGGGGGGCATTGCGCTCGCCATGACGGCCTTCCAGCTCTGGACCGCGGCCGTGGGGACGCTGCCCGGGGTCCTCCAGCGGTCGATCCACCTGACCTTCGCGATGGTCCTCTGCTTTCTCTTCTACCCGATCTCCAAGCGGGCACGCCAGGCGACCCTGCCGTGGTACGACCTGATCCTGGGAGGACTCGGCGCCTATGCCGCGCTCTACATCACGCTCAACCACGAGGCGCTGATCCGCCGCGTCGGTATCCCGGAGCCCATGGACACGCTCATGGGGTTGGTCCTCGTGCTCCTGATCCTGGAGGGGACGCGCCGGGCCGTCGGACTCTGGCTCCCGGCGATCACCGCGGTCTTCCTCCTCTACGCCTTCCTGGGTCCCTGGATGCCCGAGCTCTTCTCCCACCGGGGCTACTCCCTCCGCCGGGTGATCGGCCACCTCTATCTGACCACGGAGGGGATCTTCGGGATCCCGGTAGGCGTGTCGTCCACCTTCGTCTTCGCCTTCGTCCTCTTCGGGGCGATCCTGGAACGCACCGGGGCCGGCGAGTACCTGATCCGCGTGGCCTTCTCCCTCTTCGGCGGCACGCGCGGCGGCCCCGCCAAGGTCGCGGTGGTCGCCTCGGCCTTCATGGGGACGATCACCGGCTCCTCGATCGCCAACACCGCCACCATCGGCTCGATGACGATCCCGCTGATGAAGCGCGTGGGGTTCAAGCCCGAAGTGGCCGGGGGGATCGAGACGGCGGCGGGCGGCAACGGCCAGCTGATGCCCCCCGTCATGGGGGCCGCCGCCTTCGTGATGTCCGAGTGGCTCAGGATCCCGTACCTGGAGATCGCCAAGGCCGCGGCGCTCCCGGCGATCATCGACCAGCTCGCCCTCCTCGGGGCGGTCCACCTCCTGGCGCTCAAGCACGGGATCAAGGGGCTGCCGCGGGAGGAGCTGCCGAGGTTCCTGCCGACGTTCCTCTCGGGCCTCCACTACCTGATCCCCGTCGGGGTCCTCCTCTACTACCTGATCGCCCGGGAGATGACGCCCCTGACCTCGGCCTTCATGGCCATCGTCGCCGCCATGGGGATGTTCGTCCTTTCCAGCCTGATCCAGGGAATTCGCAAGGGACCGATCGTCCCTGGCCATGAGCCCGCGGCGGGAGTGGGGCCCGCCATGGCCGAGGCCGGGCTCCGGCTCGTGGCGGCCCTCTACATGGGGGCGCGGAACATGGCCTCGGTCGCCGTCACCTGCGCCGGTGCCGGGATCATCGTGGGGATCGTGACCCTCACAGGGGTTGGGCTGAACCTTTCAGGGATCGTCGTGGACCTCTCGGCGGGAAACCTCTACCTGGGGCTCTTTCTGACGATGGTGGCCTGCTTGATCCTCGGCATGGGCGTCCCCACGACGCCGACCTACATCATCATGGCCACCCTCACCGCGCCGGCGCTGATCGCCGTGGGACGGGAGAACGGCCTCGAGATCCCCATCATCGCCGTGCACCTCTTCGTCTTCTACTTCGGGATTCTCGCCGACGACACCCCGCCCGTCGGCCTCGCCGCCTACGCCGCTGCCGGAATCGCCCGCTCAGACCCCATCAAGACGGGGTGGCGGGCGTTCTCGCTGGACATGCGGACCTTTCTCCTGCCCTACATGTTCATCACCGCCCCCCAGATGCTCCTGATCAACACCACGTGGATCGAGGCGCTCCACATCTTCGTGAGCGCCTCCATCGGGATGTACGCGCTGGCAGGCGCCATGCAGGGGTACCTGATCACCGAAGCCCGCTGGCACGAGCGCGTCATCCTCTTCGTCTCGGCCATCGCCCTCGTCAAGCCCGGGCTCTACTCCGACATCGGCGGCATCATCGGCCTGGCCCTCGTCTACGCCCTCCAGCGCGCCCGCGCCAAGGACGCCCCGCTCTTCTAGGATGTAGCTCTTCGTGAGCAATCTGGGCCCCGTGCGACCGCTGCCGCGCGATCGCTCCTAGACGGTTGCCGTCGGCGGCCCCCCTGTGGTATAAGAGTGCTCAACCTCTCACCCCCAGCGATGGCAACCTCAGCGGACCGCAGTTCCGAAGAAGACGCGCGGCACCGCCTGCGCCTGGCGCTGCGGGCCGCCGGCCTCCTCCCGTAGCGATCATCGCGTGCAGGTCAGCAGCAGGTCAGCCGCCGGGGCAGACGTGCCCGCCGGCGGTGATTGATCGAGCCCGCCGGTGATGGCCCGCATCCTCCCGTGGATCCTCGGCGGCCTCGTGGTGGGCTCGGCCTTCACGCTGGGAATCACCAAGGTCGAGGACTCCGACGCCTGGGCCCACCTCGCCCTCGGCCGCGAGATGGTGAAGCTGCGGGGCTTTCCCCAGCACGAGCCCTTCACCTTCCCGAGCGCCGGCATGCCCTACTACAACACCGAGTGGCTCTTCGACGTCGTCCTCTACCTCGCATACGCCGGGGCCGACCTCGCGGGGGTGATCCTCCTGAAAAGCGCCATCGTGGCGACGGCCGCCTGGGTGCTGTGGAAGGACGCGTCCCTGCCGGACCAGCGGGCGGCAGATCGCCCGCTGTCCCTCGCTGTCGCCGCGGCGGTGATCCTGGGCGTCTTGCTCATGATCCGGCACCGCTTCGCGGAGCGCCCGGACATGATCCTGATGCTCTTCCTCGCCTTCACGGTCTACGCGCTCGACGCCTACCTGCACGGGGGCCGCCGCTTCCTCTACGCCCTGCCAGCCGTCCAGGTGTTGTGGGTCAACGTCCATCCGAGCGCGGTGGTGAGCGCGGGTCCCTTTGCGGCGGTGCTGGGGGGCGGGCTGCTGCTCCGCTGGATCGGCCGCTGGCGCGGCGTCGAGCCGCCGGGCACGCCCTCGGCCGCCCAGCTCAAGACGGTCGCCCTCGTCTTCGCCGGAGTGGCCGTCGCCTCCCTCCTCAACCCGTACGGCAGCGATGCCGTGACCCTACCGTTCCGCCTCGCGGCGTCCCCGTGGTTCACGCAGGAGATTCTCGAGCTGCAGCCGCCGACCTTCTCGTCGCACCCCGGCGCGCTCATCCTGGTGGCACTCCTGAGCGGGACCTTCGTCCTCCTCGCCCGCCGCCTGCCGCTCGTGTCTCTGCTCGTCGCGGCACCGTTCGTCTATTTGGGCCTGTCGGCGGTCCGGTTCGTCTTCCTCCTGGGCATCGCCTGCGGTCCGATCCTGGCGAGGAACCTGAGCGCGATCGCCGGGCGCCTGAAGCCCGCGTGGGCCCGGCTCGCGCTGGGGGTCGCGCTGGCCGGGACCACCGGCGGCGTCGCGGCGACTGCGCTGACCGTCGCGAGCGTGGAGTCGTTGGCCGATCCGCGCAAGACCACCGGCATCGGAATGGACGAGCGATTCGTCCCTGAAGGCGCCCTGCGGTATCTGGACCGCATCGGGCTGACCGGGCGGATATTCAACACCTTCCACTGGGGCGGCTACCTGACCTGGCGGGACTTCCCACGCCGGGCGCCGATCATCGACGGACGCGGTTACGTCCCCCCCGGACTGGTCGAGGAGATCCACTTCGCGCGCATCTACCCGCAGCATCTGGACCGCCTGCAGGCGACCTACGGGTTCGACGTCGCCCTGGTGGACTACCCGGTGTATGCGGGAGAGAACGTCGAGGAAGCCTTGCCCGGCGTGGACATCGCGCTGGCCTCGCCGCAGTGGGCCCTCGTGTACTGGGATGATGTGGCGCTGGTGTACCTCCGGCGCGCCGACCATCTTGCGCCGATCATTGCTCGGGACGAATACCGGATCGTCAAGCCCGCCAACAGTCTGGTGTTCCTGAGGCGCGCGCTCGCCGATCGAGGCGCGCTCCCCGCCGTGGAAACGGAGCTGCGGCGCAACATCGCCGAGACTGGATCCTCCGCCGGCTACGCCCTGCTCGGGGCCGCCGAACTCACGGTGGGAGCGTACGATCAGGCCATCCAGATGTTCGAACACGTCCGGAGCGAGCGCGCGCGCCTCGACACCTACCATGGGCTCGCCGTCGCCCATTGGGCCAAGGGCAACGTGGGCGCGGCCGTCGTCTTCTACCGAAAGCTACTGCGCCTCACCCAGGATCCGACGGTGCTCTATCAGATGGGTCGAGCCCTCCTCGAGACCGGCAACCACCGCGAAGCGATCGCCCATCTCGAACGCGCGCGCGCGGCGGCTCCCGGGATGGTCGCCGTCTATCCCGCGCTGTTGGAGGCGTACCGCCGCGCCGGCACGGTCGTGGAGCGCGAGCAGGAGCTCGCGGCGGGACATGCCAACGCGGTCCGCCTCCAGGAAGCAGACGAGCATGCGCGACGGGGCCGGCAGCTTCTCGGCGCCGGGCGGCTCGCCGAGGGCGTGGCCGAACTGAAGGCCTCCCTCCACCTCGAGCCGCAGAGCGCCAGGGTCCACAGCGATCTCGGCTTCGCGTACCTCTCCCTGGGTCAGCTCGACGACGCGGTCGCCGAGCAGCGGGCCGCCATCGGTCTGGACCCGAAGCTGGCGAACGCCCAGTACGGCCTCGCCCTGATCGATCAGCGTCGAGGGGACCAAGCGGCCGCCCGGCGCCACCTGGAGCAGTTCGTGCGCCTCCAGCCGCGCAGCTACCTCGCCTGGCGCGTCCGGGAGGAGTTGAGCCGGCTACCTCGCTGAGCCGGGCTTCCGGAGCAGGGCCACGATCTCGACGCCGTGGAAGTTCCCGGCGAACAGCAGGTCCAAGGAAAAGACCGCGATGAGGATCCTGGAGAGGAGGCTCAGGCCCAGGCGCTTGAGCCCGGTGGGCTCGGCCTGCGGCACCACCGCGTCGTGGACCCGGGCCAGCAGGTTCAGGTACAGCCGCATGAACGGGAACCCGTAGTCGAACAGGACCTCAGGCATGCAGGGTGCGAAGACCCGCAGCAGCTCGTCGCGGCTGTACCGCCGCACGTGGCCGTTGGCCGCATCGATCCTCGAGTAGAGGCGCTGGTTCTCGGGGACCATGCACAGCACCCGCCCACCCGGCCGCAGCACTCGGCGAATCTCCGCGGCGACCTGGACGTCACCGCGGATGTGCTCAAGCACGTCGATGAGGAGCACGCAGTCAAAGCTCTCGTCGCGGAAGGGCAACTGCTCCCCGCCGCCCACGATGCAGCCACCCCGAGTCTTGCGCCGGGCGCGCGTGGTGCGCACGCCCTGCAAGGCCGGATCGTAGGACACCACCGTGTTGTGCTGCTCCATCAGCAGGCTGAGGTGCCCGGTGCCGCACCCGAGGTCCAGCACGCGGAGTCCCCTGAGCGGCCGCGCGACCTTCCTGATCACCCGATCCATGAACAGCGCGGTGGGCCCGAAGGTGCGGACGAGGTAGAGATGGTCCTGGTACGCCTCATAGTCGAACGTCTCCCCCGGGGGCGCTCCTGCGGAATTCGTGGTCATGCTCCTCCCCTCCCTGCGCTATAGTGATGGCGGGGTGAGTCGACTTGAGTCTCGCACACATGTGGCGACGGCCGCTATGGGATTAGAGCCCCACCCCGCTCCACCGCGGCCATTCCCGACCGACCGTCCCCCGGTTTCGGTCGTCGTCGTGAATTGGAACGGCATCACCTACCTCCCCGATTGTCTCGGCTCTATCGCCCGACAGTCCTACCCGAGCCTGGAGATCATCGTCGTGGACAACGGCTCGACCGACGGCTCCGTCGCGCTCCTGAGGGCGGCCTACGGGAGCCGCATTCACCTGATCGAGAGCCCCACCAACCTGGGCTTCGCGGGCGGGACCAACGTGGGCATCCGCGCGGCCAAGGGCGCCTATCTCGCCCTGCTGAACAACGACGCCGTGGCGGACGCCGGCTGGATCGACGCGCTGATTCGGGCCGCCGAAGCGGACCCGCGGGTCGGCATGTGCGCCTCGAAGATCTACGTGCGCGGGCAGGACGGCGTGCTGGACAGCGCAGGGCTGCTCCTCTCCCGCGACGGCATCGGCCGCGGCCGGGGGCGGCTCGAGCGGGACGACGGGCGGTTCTCGCACGAGGAGGAAGCCTTGGTCCCCAGCGGGTGCGCCGCGCTGTACCGACGCGCGATGCTCGATGAGATCGGCCTCTTCGACGAGGACTTCTTCGCGTACTGCGAGGACACGGACCTGGGGCTGCGAGGCCGCCTGGCCGGATGGACATGCCGCTACGTGCCCGACGCGGTCGTGTTTCACAAGTACTCGGGCTCCAGCGCCCCATACTCGCCCTTCAAGGCATTCCAGGTCGAGCGCAACCGCATCTGGGTCGTGGTCAAATGCTTCCCGCCGGGCCTGATCGTGGCCAGCGTGGGCTACACCCTGGCGCGCTACCTCGTCCAGGCGTACGGTGCGCTCTCCGGGCGTGGGGCCGCGGCCGGCTTGGCGGGCCAGACGTCCGTGTGGTCCATGGTCGCGATCCTCCTGCGCGCTTACCGGGCCGCCTTCGCGCGCCTCCCCGAGATGTGGCGCCGCCGGCGCCAGGTCCAGGCGCTGGGGAAGGTCACCCCGCGCCAAGTCCGGCGGTGGTTCCAGACCCATCACTTGGGCCTCCGGGAGCTGGCGCTGAAGGACTGATGGGCTGCCTCTTCTGCCGCTCGCCGCGCGTGGTGATCCTTTACCCGGCCGTGCGGGACCACTACGGCATCGCGGGCGGGACGTACGACTTCCTCCGCTGCGAGGAGTGTGGCTCCGCCACCCTGGATCCCCTGCCGGCTCCCGACACGCTCGCCGCTCTCTACACCCCCGACTACACCTTCAAGCCCGATGAGACGCCCCGCGCCGGGCTCCGCGCCGTGCTGGGTGCGCTTGAGTGGCGGCTCTTCTACGGGCGCGGGTACCGGCGGCGGCTCGAGATCTTCCGGCGTCTGACCGGGCTGACCGCGGGCCGCGTTCTCGAGGTCGGCTGCGGCAGCGGGCTGTTCCTCGACTGCCTCCGGAGAGCGGGCTACGAAGTCGAGGGCATCGAGATGTCAAAGACCGACGTGGAGTATGCGCGCGCGCGCCTCGGCCTGCCGGTGCTCCACGGTACGCTCGAGACGCAGCCGCTCGAGGACGACCGGTACGATGCGGTCCTCATGATCTACGTGCTCGAACACATCCCGAATCCGCACGAGATCCTGGCGCGGGTATTCCGGTTGCTCAAGCCCGGCGGGTGGGCGCTCCTCGGGCTGCCCGTCATGGACAGCGGCCAGGCCCGGCTGCTTGGGGCTCGCTGGAGCGCTGTGACCGAGGCGCCGCGCCACGTCGCCATTCCCTCGGTCGCCGGGGCGCGGCGACTGCTCGAGGCGGCGGGCTTCCGCGAAATCCGGAGCGCCCCGTCACCGCTCGTCGAGAACGCGGGCCACATCGCGCTGTCGCTCCTGCCGGGAGCGGCGACGCCGTGTTCCTGCGGGCGCCCGGGGCTTGCCCGGGAGCTCCTCTACCGGTGCGCCGGCGCGCTGTGCATGCTCCCGGGCCTGCTCTTGGCGTACGCCGAGCGGTTCCCCGGCGGTGAGCGGGCGCGGGCCGGCACCATGTTCTTCTGCGGCCGCAAATGAGCGGAGGATGCCCCCATGTTCCGTGACGCGCGCATCCACGTCGTCATCCCCGCTTACAACGTGGCCGACCACATCGCGGACGTGATCAAGAGCCTCCCGGCGTGGGTCGACGCGATCACCGTGGTGGACGACGGCAGCGCCGACGCGACGGCGGCGGCGGCCCTCGCGGTGGGCGATCCGCGCGTCACGGTGATCCGGCACGCTGCGAACCAGGGCGTCGGCGCCGCCACGATCTCGGGATTCGGCGAGGCCCTGCGCCGGGGCGACGACATCGCCGCGAAGATGGATGGCGACGGTCAGATGGATCCGGCGCATCTGCCACGCCTGCTGACTCCCATCATCGACGGCCGCTGCGACTACACCAAGGGGAACCGCTTCCTCTTCGATCGCGAGCTCAGCGTGATGCCAAAGCACCGGCTCGCCGGCAACTTCGTCCTGACATTCCTGACCAAGCTCGCCTCCGGCTACTGGAACGTCTTCGACCCGCAGAACGGGTACCTCGCGATCCACGCAGCGGCGTTGAGACTGTTGGACCTGGAGCGCATCTCGAAGCGCTACTTCTTCGAAAACGATATGCTGATCAACCTGAACATCTTCAACGTGCGCGTCATGGATATCGCGCTGCCCGCACGCTACGGTCGCGAGCGCTCCTCCATGAGTGTCGGCCGGATCCTGTGCTCGTTCCCCCTCCACCTGTTCCGCGGCTACTGGTACCGGTTCTACCGTAAACACGTGCTGCGGGATTTCTCGCCCGTGGCGCTGTTCATGCTCACCGGGCTGCCGCTGTTCGCATTCGGGACGTGCTTCGGCGCCTACACCTGGCTGCAGTCGTACCTGCACAACCAGTTCGCGTCGACCGGGACGGTGATGCTGAGCGTGCTCCCGTTCATCGTCGGATTCGAGCTGATCCTCCAGGCTCTGGTGCTGGAGATCAGGGAGACCCTCCAGTCGCAGCCCTCCGCGGCGCTCCGTCTGCCCCCTGGCTCGTCATCGAATGTGCGGCCCTCCTCCCCCAGTGGGTGATCGGAGGCCTCACCGTGATGGAGACACGCGCGCCGGCTTCCAATGCCCTCGACAGGTCTAGCGTGCGGCCGGCGATCTCGAGGCGGTGCTCCGTATAGGGATGGACAAAGAAGGAGAGCTCCGGGAGCATCTGGCTCAGGTTCTTCAGCCTGATCACCCCACCTTTCACCTCGTAGTCGTCGCCCACTCTGACATCAGGGAGCCCCGGCCCGAACGACCCGAAGGCGGTCTCCTTCACGCCAATCGTGTACTCGCGCGTGACCTCGAAGGTGCCGCTGACCCGGGACTTCGCCACGGAGTGGAGGTAGGAGAGGGTGAAGCGATCACCGACGCGAACCGGTGTCCGAAGGAGAACCCGATTCATCTTGGCGTCAACCACGACGAGTTGAGCCCGGTCGAAATAGAACCCCCCCGCCAGGAGGAGGAGCCCCCCGGCGAGGGCGAGCCAGACGAGCCGGCGGCGGGACACCTACCTGAGGATGCCCTTTTCCTTGTAGAAGCGGGCCGCGCCCGGGTGGAGGGGGATCGGGTTGCCCGCGAGCGCGGTCTCGAGCGTCAGGCTCTTGGCGGCCGAGTGGGCCTCGTGGAACTGCTTCAGGTCGTCGAAGATAGCCTTGGTGAACTTATAGACCAGGTCCTCCGGGAGGTCGCTCCGCGCCACCATCATGGCCATGACCGCCACGGTGGTGGCCTCGGCCTGGTCCTTGTAGGTGTTGGCCGGGACCTTCACGGAGGTGTAGAAGGGATACTTCTTCTTCATGGCCTCGGCCTCCGCCCCGTCCACCGTCACCAGCGCCACCTTGCCCGAGATAAACGTGTCCAGGATCACCGCCGAGCCCATCCCGGTGGTGAAGAAGCCCGCGTCCACCCGGCCGTCCTTGATCTGATCCGCGGCCGCGGCGGCGTCGATCCGCTCGGCCTTGAGATCGCTCTCCTTGAGGCCGTACGCCTCGAGAATCTGGAGCGCGTTGGCCTCGGTGCCCGAGCCCTGGGGCCCCAGCACCACCCTCCTGCCCCGGAGCTCCTTCACCGTCTTGATCCCCGAGGCCTTGGTGGCCACGACGTGGACCAGCTCGGGGTAGATGGTGAAGATCGCCCCCATGTTCTTGATGGGCTTGTCCTTGAAGGCGGAGAGCGTGACGCCGTTGTAGGCGTAGAAGGCGATGTCGTTCTGGAGCAGGGCGAAGTCGGCGTCGCCGGTGCCGATGAGCTGGGCGTTGGCCACCGAGGCGCCCGAGGACTCCACCGTCGCCCGGAGGTTCAGGTCCTTCACCTTGTACACGATGCGGGACATCGCGCCGGCCAGCGGGTAGTACACCCCGACCACCCAGCCCGAGGCGATGGTCACGAGCCGCCGCTGCTGGGCCAGCGATGCCGGGACGACGAGGGCGAGGGCAAGGATCACGACGAGAGGGAGCAGGAGAACGCGGTTACGGCATTTCATCGTTGAGCCTCCTTGAAGTTAGCGGCGGGGTTGGCCGACGACCCAGCCCAGGTATGCCACGCCCAGCGTCATCGCGGTGAGCAGGATCCAGGTGGCCACTTTCGAACCTTCCGAGAGCAGGGTGATGGTGCCGCTGGAGAGACCGGCGAAGGCCAGGCCCAGGACGGGCATCACCGGGGCTCCGCAGCCGGTCACCGTGCAGGGCCCCGTGGAGAGCCCGAGCGTGCTCATGAGCGCCCCGAGCACTCCCCCCTGGCGGCCGGTCCGCGCCCCCCAGCCCATCTGCGCCAGGCTCTGCCGCCGGTAGAACCAGAGCGCAAAGTACGCGCCGAACAACAGGGACATGAAGATAAATCTGGAGAGGTCACTCACGGTCACCGCGAACCCCCATTCGGGAACGAAGGGGCCGTCGGCCGTGAACCAGAACAGGGCCAAGTTGGGGAGAAACTCGAGCTTCTTCTCAAGCGGGACGGTAGCCGAGGCCAGGTACTCGGGGAGCCTCTTGAGCCAGGGGTTGAACGTGAAATAGTCCCAGGGCTTGCGGACGACCGACAGCACGAGGGGGGGAAGGAACACGTCCAGAAGGAACACGCCCAGGGCGACGGCCGCAAAGACTTTGAGCCGCGCCCTGACGCCCCTTCCGATCCCTCTTAGCACGCGCACGACAGCACCCACCGGATGGCCCTCCCGCGGAACCTGGCAACGCTTGCGGCGATTATACTGGCGTGGATACCCTAGCGCAACTGGCCGAAATATTTGGCCTTGACAGGCGGAAAGGGGCCATGTAAAAGGGAGTATCCACACTTGGCCCTCAACGATTTTCCACTAACGATTTTCCACTAAGGAGGCGCAAAGATGGGGGAAGTGAGCCGTAGGGATTTCTTGAATTCATTAGGTGTCACGGTAGGGGCTGCCGTCGCAGCCTCGGCGGGGGCCGTCGGCTCCGTCGTCGGCCCGTCGAAAGCGGAGGCCCAGGTCCGGGGAACAATCCCCGACAAGCCCTACAAAATCGGCCACATGACGTTCTTCACGGGGGCCGCGGCGGTCCTCGGGGAGCCTTCGTACAAGGGGCACATCCTGGCCGCCGAGGAGATCAACGCCCAGGGCGGGCTCCTGGGGAAGCGCAAGATCGAGACCTTCAAAGCGGACGAGGCGGCCGGCACCGACGCCAACGTCAAGGAAATGCGCCGGATGAAGCTGTCGGAGGGCATCGATCTCTTCACCGGAGTCATCTCCAGCGGCAACACGCCGGCTCTTGGGCCGGTGGCCGAGGAGCTGAAGCTCCTGACGATCTTCGTGGATGGGTGCACGGACTTCCTCTTCGACAAGGCGGTGCCGAATCCTCACTACATCTTCCGGATCACCAACATGCAGTCGGCGGACGGCGTCATCGCCGCCGTCGCCACCGCCATGACGTGGCCCAAAGTAAGCAAGATCGCCCACATCCACCCCGACTACTCCTACGGGCGGAACGCGTTCGACCACTTCAAGATCGCCATCGAGAAACTCGTCCCCGGCACGAAGGTCGTCTACGAGGGCTGGCCCAAGCTCGGCACCACGGACTTCACCTCCCACATCACGAACGCGATCGCGGCCAAGCCGGACCTGCTCGCCTCCTCGGTGTGGGGCGGCGACTATATCGCCATGTACAAGCAGGGCCTCCGGTACGACCTGTTCAAGAAGATGAAGTTCACCAGCATGATCGCCTTCGGGGTCGCGCCCCACGCCATCGGGAAGGACCACCCGGAGGGCGTCATCGGGGGGATCCACTCCAACTACTACTGGAACTACCCGCCGGCCGGCAAGTGGCCGCTGAACGACATCTTCGTCAAGAAGTACTTCGACCGGTGGAAGGAGTACCCGAACTTCCAGTCCGAGGGCGCGTACACGACCCTCTACCTGCTGAAGCAGTCCATCGAGAAGGCGAACAAGCTGATCGGCGGCTGGCCCGACGACGAGGCGATCATCACCCTGCTCGAAGGGGCGTCCATCGCGGGTCCCGCCGGCTATCTTCACATCCGCGCCGATATCCACCAGGGGTACAAGGACGCGGTGACGGGGTTCAGCGTCAACTCGCCCGACTATCCGTTCCAGATTCTCGATCCCAAGCGGATGATCACGATCCCGATCCGGAACATCACGGCGCCGCCGGGGTGGCCGAAGGGAGAGCCGACGTCCACCTACACCTGGATCGAGAAGACCTGGCCGAAGGTCACCAAGGCGTAGCCTGCAGTCGATCCAGCGCTCGCTGACCTGCCCCCCCGGGACCGCCCGCGGGGGGCAGGTCTTTTCCCCGTGACGCGCCGCCTGATCCTCCTGGCCGCCCTGCTCTTCGCCTTGGCCTCCCCGCTCCACGACGCGCTGGCGGACGATGTGCTGGAGTTCTATCCCTCCTACTATCCCCACGAGATCCGGATCGAGGCGATTGATCCGGCCTCGGCCGCGAAGCTCCTGGCCAAGAATTCGCTCCACGCGTACGTGGGCGGGGATCCGTTCCCGGGGGGAAAGCCTCCCCCCGGCCTGGGCCACGTCGAGTCCCTGGGGTCATACCTCGTCGCGACGTTCAATACCGCCCGAGGGGCGATGGCTAACCGGGACGCCCGGTGCGCGAGCGCCGGAACGCTGGTCAGCATCCTCGCCGCGGCCAAGGGAGCCTACGTCTTCCACCCGTACCCGGTGACCCCTTTCCACATGGACTACCTCCACCACTTCGACCTCTCCGAATCGGCGAAAAGGCGCTATGACCCGCGCCCCGTCTCGAGCGTGTCCTCTCTTGCCCTGAAAATCCGACCGAACGGCACACTCGCCAAGCAACTGGTGCCGTCTGCGCTCAGGGAGACCGGGCCGGGGTGGGACGTGACGGTGGAGGAGATCGCGGTAGACGACCTTGTTGCGCCCCACCGCGTGGGCCTCAACGGGTGGCTCGGCCCTCCCTGGATCAAGGAGGGCTGGTTTCAGGCCTACCTCCTCCATGCCGGAACCCTCCGTGAAAAGATCGCGAAACAGGCCGCCGAGGCACTCTACCGGCGCGTGGCGACTGGGGCGTACGGCGACGAGACCGAGCGATTCAATCTCGAGCGGAGGCTGGTCTCGCTCCTGCGGGAGGGCTGCGAGCGGGTCGTCGTCGGCTATATCACGCGGCGGGAATACTTTAACAACTCGGACTACTCGGAAGGCATCGAGAACATCGCCCACGATTCTCAGGCCGGCTTCACCTCGCCGATCTTCATCAGGACCGTGAAGCTGAAAGATTTCCTCTGGAACGGCTGGCTCCGGCT
Organism: Candidatus Rokubacteria bacterium CSP1-6; assembly: GCA_001443385.1. Lineage (GTDB taxonomy): Bacteria > Methylomirabilota > Methylomirabilia > Rokubacteriales > CSP1-6 > CSP1-6. The sequence goes on along the minus strand of LDXP01000006.1, from coordinate 44,990 downwards.
GGGGGTCGAGACCAAGCCTCGGGCCGCCTGGAATCCCCTGGGCGGCTTCACCGACGCGCCGGGCCGGCTGATCTGGGCGGCCGTGGGCGACCCCGGGCAGTTCCCCGCCCCGTACAACTCCAGCTGGGTCCCCAACCGGGTCACCTCCATGGTCGTGGCCAACGAGCTGGAGGTTCCGACGGAGGCCCTCCTGCCCGAGCCCGGGACTGGCCTGCTCCGGCCCGTGGGGGAGGCCAAGCGCGCCAGGGCGAAGGTTCTGTACCGCGTCCTCGCGTCCCCGTTTCACGACAAGGTCCCGATGACAGTCGCCGATGCGCTCTATCCGTTCAGTTTCGCCTCCCGCTCCCATGACCTCCTGATCGCCGCCTCCACACTGCTGGTGCGGGAATGGCTCGCGGGGGTGAAGGTCCTGCGGGTGGAGCAAGACATCAAGGACCTGCACGACAAGCAGCTCACGTTCCAGGTTCTGATCATCGAGGTGTACCTCAAGCACACCCTGGCGGACCCCCGGCAGGTGGCTGCGGTGGCCCCGCCCTGGAGCAGTCTCCCGTGGCAGCTGATCGTGCTCATGGAGGAAGCCGTGAAACGGGGGCTCGGGGCGCTCTCCCAGGAGGAGGCCAGACGGCAGGGCGTCCCCTGGCTGGACCTCGTCAGGGACCAGAAGGTGAAAGACGGCCTGGCGGCGCTGGTGGAGGAGTTTCGACGGCAGGGGTACGTCCCGGCGCCCCTCCGAGGCTTCGTGACCCCGGCCGAGGCGCGAGCGCGCTGGACCGCCCTCAAGCAGTTCTACGAAAAGCGCCGCCACTTCCTCGTGACCAACGGCCCGTACCAGCTCGAGCAGTGGGGGCGGGATTTTGTGGCGCTCCAGGCCTTCCGGGAATTCACTTACCCGGTGGGCCTCGGCCTGTTCAACCGGTACGCCATGCCGCGACGGGCCTACGTGTCCAGGATCGAGCGCCGCGGGGAGCGGCTCGAGATCCGCGCGGAGGTGGAAAGGGTGTTCAAGTTCCAGCGATCCTTCACCCTGGTCCGAGAGCCGCTGGCCGGACCGGCGTCCGACACGGGTGCCGGGGAGATCCCCGTTGCTCGCTATGTGGTGGTCGGTGAGGATGGCAACGTCCTCACGGCCGGAACCGCGTCCTACGACAGGGTGGGCCTGTTCAGCGTGGACCTCAGGGGCAAGCTGAAGCCGGGCCCCCACACGATCATGGTGGCGCTGTCCCTCGGCGAGAACTCCGTCAATCCCGAGGTGAAGGTGGTCCAGTGACTTCGGGCTTGACTCGGCCGGCCGTTTAGGGCACTTTATCCGCCCGTGGACACTTTCCTCATCCACCTCTTGAATTCCCTCCTCTACGCCTCGGTCCTCTTTCTCATCGCCGGCGGGCTGAGCCTCATCTACGGGGTCATGCGGATCGTCAACCTGGCGCACGGCAACCTCTACGCGGTCGGCGCCTACACGACCGCCTGGGCCGTGGGCCGCGTCCTGGGCGGCGCGCCGACGTTGGTGCTCTACGCCCTCCTTCCCGTCGGCGCGGTGGCCGCCGCGGCGCTCGGGGCTGTCCTCGAGCCGACCCTCCTCAGGCCGCTCTACAAGCGCGCCGAGGAGTACCAGCTCCTGATCACTTTCGGGCTGCTGCTGGTCCTCGAGGACCGGATCCGGGTGGTCTGGGGGCCCTATCCCCTCGCCGCCAGCGCCCTCTTCGAGGGTCCGGGGAGCTTCGCCATCGGCGAGTCCATCTACCCGACCTACAACCTGGCGGTTATCACGGTGGGCGGCTTGGCGGCCGCGGGCCTGTGGGCGTTCGTGTACAAGACCAAGTTCGGCGTCATCCTGCGGGCGACCTCCCAGAACATGCGGATGGCGTCCGCGCTGGGGGTGAACGTGAACCGGGTCTATGTCCAGGCCTTCACCCTGGGCTGCTTCATGGCCGGCCTGGGCGGCGCCATCATCGTCCCTCAGCAGGGCGCGGTCCTGGGCATGGGGGTGGACGCCCTCATCCTGGCGTTCGTGGTGGTCGTCATCGGCGGCCTCGGCAGCCTCGAGGGCGCCCTGCTCGGGGCCCTCATGGTCGGCGTCGTCCGCGAGTTCGGCATCGCCTTCTTCCCTGAAATCGAGCTGGCCGTGCTCTACTTCATGGCGGCCGTCGTCCTCCTGATCAGGCCCGCCGGGCTCTTCGGCCGCACATGAGACACTCTACTCCCGCCGCCGCATTGCGATTGGATGGCTCCGCGGCCGTTCGAGCGCCGGCTTTGCCGGCGCAATCCTCAGGGGGGAGGTTCGGAAGGGGGGCGGAGCCCCCCTCCGAGGGAACATGAGTCCCATCCCGGTGCCGCCGAAGCGGGTGCTGCTCTACACCGCCCCCATCATCGTGCTGCTGTTCGTGCTCCCGTTTGTGGTGCCGCCCTACGAAGTCACCCAGCTCTCGTACGGCTTGATCTTCGCCATCGCCGCCCTCGGCTTCAACCTGCTGCTGGGCTACACGGGCCTCCTCTCCTTCGGCCACTCCGCCTACTTCGGGATGGGGGCCTACGGGGTGGCCTTCATGGTGAAGTACCTCAAGATCACTTCCATGGAGGCGCTCATCGTCGGGGGCATCGTGGCCGCGACCGCCGTGGCCGCGCTGTTCGGCTTCCTCTGCGTCCGCTACACGCGGATCTTCTTCAGCATCCTCGCGCTCGCGCTGTCTCAAGTGCTTTGGAGTCTCGCCTTCAAGTTCTTCTGGGTCACCGGCGGGACCGACGGGCTCAGGGTCCCCACGCCGTCGCTGCTGGGCGTCGGGATGGCCCCGGGGCAGGACAAGATGGCTTTCCTGGCCCACCGGTACTACTACTACGTGCTGGTCATCTTCCTGGTCGGGGTGGCAGTGATGTGGGTGATCGTCCACTCGCCCTTCGGCAAGGCGCTCCAGGCCATCCGAGACAACGAGACCCGCGCCGAGTTCGTCGGGGTCCAGGTCCGGCGCTACCGGTACATGGCCTTCCTCGTCTCGGGCGTGTACACGGGGCTGGCCGGGGCGCTCTGGGTGCCGCTGAACGGGCTCACGACCCCCGACATCCTGCACTGGACCTTCTCGGGCGAGATCGTCTTCTTCACCGTGCTCGGCGGCTTCCAGACCTTCGCCGGGCCCATCGTCGGCGCGGTGGTGTTCAACTACCTGAAAACCTTCGCCGTGGGGTACACGGTGTACTGGCAGATGTTCCTGGGCGGCGTGCTCGTGGTCCTGGTCCTGGCGCTGCCGGGGGGCATCGTCGGGACCGCCGGCCGGCTGGTTGACCGGTTCCGGAAGGCGGCCTGACATGGGCCTGCTCTCGACGAAAGACCTCGTGAAGTACTTCGGCGACACCCACGCCGTGGACCGGGTGGACTTCACCGTCAACCAAGGCGAACTGCTGGCCCTCATCGGCTCCAACGGCGCCGGCAAGACCACCCTCGTCAACCTGATCAGCGGCCTCGTCCGCCCCGACAGCGGCCAGATCCTCTTCCAGGGCACGGACGTGACCCACCAGTCCATCCACGAGCGGATCGCGGAAGGAATCGCCCGGAGCTTCCAGCTCGTCAACCTGTTCGATCAGATGACCACGCTCGACAACGTCGCGCTCGCCATCTTCTCCCGGGAGGGCAAGACGCGCCGCCTCTTCGCCCTGGCCGATCACGACAGCGCCGTGGGCGACGAGGCGATCGAGGTGCTCCGGCAGTTCGGCCTCGAGGGCAAGGCCCGGATGGTGGCCGGCGGGCTCTCCCAGGGCGAGCGCAAGCTGCTCGACGTCGCGGTGGCGTACGCGCTCCGCCCGAAGCTCCTGTTTCTCGACGAGCCGACGAGCGGCGTCAGCACCCGGGAGAAGGCGCCGATCATGGACATCATCACGTCCATCGTGCGGTCGGGCAGGATCACGGCCGTGATCATCGAGCACGACATGGACGTCGTCTTCAAATACTCGGACCGCATCGTCGTGATGCAACAGGGGACGATCCTGGCCGACGGGACGCCCGACCAGATCCGGACGAACGAGCAAGTGGTGATGACGCTCCTGGGGACCCACGCGGGCGCCTGACGATGCTCGAGATCCAGCAGATCAACACGTTCCGGGGGCCGGCGCACATCCTCCGCGGTGTCTCGCTGACGGTCGGCGACGCCGAGGCGGTGTGCCTGGTCGGCCGGAACGGAGCCGGCAAGACGACCACCATCGACAGCATCATGGGGCTCCTGCCCGTCCGGTCGGGCGCGATCGCCTTCAAGGGCCGCGACATCACGCGCCTGCCCGCCCACGAGCGCGCCCGGCTCGGCATCGGCTATTCGCCCGAGGACTCGGGGATCTTCCCCGACCTGACCGTCGCCGAGAATTTCCAGATCAGCCAGCTGATGGGCGCTTCACGGGGTCGGGGCGCCTCGACCTCCGGCGCCGAGATGGACGAGCGCATCCTAGCGGTCTTCCCGGAGGTCAAGGAATTCACCGGACGGCGGGGGCTGAATCTCTCCGGCGGTCAGAAGAAGATGGTGGCGATCGCGCGGGCGATGACGCTCTCGCCCTCCATCCTCCTGCTCGACGAGCCCTTCGAGGGGCTGGCGCCGGTGGTCGTGAACCGCTTCATCGACGCCGTGAAGAAGATCAAGGGGATGGGCATCTCGCTCCTGATCGCCGAATCGAACCTGAACACCGCCACGCGGATCGCGGACCGCCTCTACGCCATCGACCGCGGCGAGATCATCTTCCAGGGAGACCCGAAGAGCGCGCTGCAGAACGAAGAGGTGATGAAGACCATCCGGGGATGAACACCCGGCCTCTCCTCCTGCTGGTCGCCCTCGCCCTCCTCGGGCCGCTCGCCACCGCCAGCGCCCAGGCCCCCTTGAAGCGACCCCTCCTCAACGCGTGCGCCGGTGACCGGAGCAACGTCCCATATTGGACGAACGCGCTCAAGGCCCAGGACCCTCAGCTTCGCGTCAGAGCGGCCCAGAACCTCGGGGAGGCCCGAAGCGCCGCGGCCGTGCCTGCCCTCATGGACGCGCTGAAAGACGAAAACCCCGACGTTCGTCTCGAAGCGGAAAGAGCGCTTCGGAAAATCAACCGCCGCTGACCAGCCCACGTCCCTTGACGGGGTGATTTGCCCGCCGGTACACTGACGGCGCCAAGGTGCAATGCAAATACGCAAGCCTGACCCAAGTTACCGGCTGGGGGTGGACATCGGTGGCACGTTCACGGACCTCGTCATCATCGACGAGGCGAGCGGCGCCGTCCGGGTCGGCAAGCTCCTGACGACCCCCAAGGACCCCGCCCAGGGCGTTGAAACCGGCGTGGTGCGGCTCCTGGAGGAAATGGGAGTCGCCCCGCGCGCCGTCGGCAGCCTCATCCACGGGACGACGCTCGCCACCAACGCCCTCATCGAGCGCAAGGGCGCCCGAACGGGGCTGATCACGACGCGGGGCTTCAGGGACGCCCTCGAGATCGGCCGCGAGGGGCGCTACGACATGTACGACCTCTTCATCGACCCCCCTGCCCCCCTGGCTCCGCGCCATTTGAGGCGGGAGGTGGACGAGAGGCTCCTGGCCGACGGCAGCGTGAAAACGCCGCTCGACGAAGGGGCTGCGCGTCAGGTCGTCAGCGAACTGCTGGCCGAGGGCGTCGAGGGCGTGGCGGTCTGCCTGCTCCACGCCTACCGGAATCCCGCTCACGAGCTGCGACTGGGGAAGCTGCTCAGGGAGATGGCGCCCTCCCTTCCAGTCTCCTCCTCCTCGGGCGTGGTCCCCGAAATTCGCGAGTACGAGCGCGCCTCCACGACCGTCGCCAACGTGTACGTGATGCCCCTCATGGCGAGGTACGTGGAGGACCTGGAGCGCAAGCTCGCGGATCTGGGTATCGGGGGGCAGCTCTACATCATGCTCTCCTCGGGCGGTATCGCCCTGCCGGAGATGGCCAAGCGCGTCCCGATCCGCCTCGTGGAGTCCGGGCCCGCCGCCGGCGCGCTGGCTGCCGCGCGGGCCGCCAGGCTGGCCGGCGAGCCGCGCCTCCTGTCGTTCGACATGGGAGGGACGACGGCCAAGGCGTGCGTCATCGACGGGGGCGAGCCGCTGGTGGCCCGGGAATTCGAGGTGGCCCGGGCCGACAGGTTCAAGAAGGGCTCGGGGCTGCCGATCCGTGTCCCCGTCATCGAGATGATCGAGATCGGCGCCGGCGGAGGCTCCGTCGCCCGGGTGGATCGCCTGGGGCTGCTCAAGGTCGGGCCCGACAGCGCCGGCGCCGACCCCGGGCCGGCGTGCTACGCCCTGGGGGGACGCGAGCCCACGGTGACCGACGCCGACCTCCTGCTGGGCTATCTGGATCCCGACTTCTTCCTCGGCGGCCTCATGCGCCTCGACGTGGAGGCCGCCCGCCGCGCTGTCGCCGAGCGCGTCGCCGCCCCGCTGGGGCTGGATCTGACGGAGGCCGCGTGGGGAATCCACCGCGTCGTGAACGAGAATATGGCGGCGGCGGCCCGGATCCACGGTATCGAGCGCGGCAAGGACCTCCGCGCCTACCCACTCTTCGCCTTCGGCGGAGCCGGGCCGGTGCATGCCTGGGAGATTGGCAAGATCCTGAAAGTCCCCTGCGTCCTCCTGCCCTTCGGGGCCGGGGCCATCTCCGCCTTCGGCCTCCTCACCGCCCCCCTCGCTTTCGACTTCGTCAGGACGGCGCCCCAGCAGCTGGATCAGGCCCAGTGGGAGGGCGTGAACCGCCTATACGTCGAAATGGAAGCGGAGGGGCGCAGGATCCTGGCCGCGGCCGGGGTGACCGGCAGCGCCGTCGGCATCAGGCGCACCGCCGAGATGCGCTACGTGGGGCAGGGCCACGAGGTGGAGGTGCCGGTCCCGCTCGGTCCCCTCGGTCGGGAGAGCTTGGAGACCCTGACGCAGAACTTCGAAACGGCCTACCGGGCGCTCTACGGCCGCACCGCCCAGGGGGTCGCCATCGAGGCGCTGAACTGGCGCCTCGTGGTCTCCGGCCCTCCCTATGAAATACGGATGGAGGGCGGCGGGGTTCGGGCAACAACGGGGGGAAGGCCGGACGCGCTCAAGCGCCGGCGATCCGCCTACTTCGCCGAGGCCGGAGAATTCATCGAGACCCCAGTGTACGATCGCTACCGCCTTGCGCCGGGGGCTACCATCGAAGGGCCTGCCATCGTGGAGGAGCGCGAATCCACGGCGGTGATCGGTCCCGGCGGTCGCGTCAGGGTGGACGAGAGCCTGATGCTCCGCGTGGAGCTCCCGCGGTGACCCCGGCGTCCTTCGAGCGCGGGCTTAGCCCGCGCAACCCTTCATGGGGGAGGCCTCGGAGGGGGCCGTCGAGGCCCCCTTCGATGTGGTGATGGATCCGGTCACCCTCGAGGTCTGCTGGAACCGGCTGATCGGCATCGTCAACGAGCAGGCCGCGGCGCTCCAGCGGACCTCGTTCACCTCCGTGGTCCGCGAGGCCGGCGACCTCTCGGCCGGCGTCTTCGACCGCCGCGGCTGGATGGTGGCCCAGGCCGTGACCGGCACGCCGGGGCACATCAACTCCATGGCGCTGGCCCAGCGCCACTTCCTCGCCGCTTACCCGCTCGAGAGGCTCCGCCCCGGCGACGTCCTCATCACCAACGACCCGTGGAAGACCTCGGGCCACCTGAATGACGTCACGATCTCGACGCCGATCTTCCGCGGGGAGGAGTGCGTGGCCTTCTTCGCCTCCACCTGCCACGCCATCGACATCGGCGGCCACGTGCTCTCCGCCGAGGCGCGGGAGGTGTACGAGGAAGGGCTCTTCATCCCCATCATGAAGCTGTACGAGGCGGGAAAGCCCAATGAGACCCTGACCAGTCTCATTCGGGCCAACACGCGGGCGCCGGAGATGGTCCTGGGCGACTTCCACGCCCAGATCGCCGGGGGCAACGTCGGCGGCCAGCGCCTCCTCGAGTTCATGGACGAGTTCGGGCTGGAGCGGCTGGAGCCGCTGGCCGATGAAATTATCGGCCGAACAGAACGGGCCATGAGGGAGTCCATCGCGGGGCTGCGCCCGGGCGCCTACGAGTACGCCATCACCTCGGACGGGTTCGACGAGCCCATCACGATCAAGGCGCGCTGCGAGGTCAAGGGGGACGAGCTCTGGATCGACTACGCGGGGTCCTCGCATGCCTCCCGCCGGGGGATCAACGTGGTCATGAACTACACGCTCGCCTACACCACCTACGGCGTGAAGGTGATCGTGAGCCCTGACGTCCCCAACAACGAAGGAGCGTTTCGGCCCGTGAGGATCACGGCGCCGGAGGGGTCGATCCTAAACGTGAAGCACCCGGCGCCCGTGGCGGCCCGCCACGTGGTCGGCCACTTCCTCCCTCACGTGGTGGCCGGCGCGCTAAGCCAGGCGCTGCCCGACAGCGTGATGGCGGAAGGAGCGGCGAACATCTGGGGTGTCCAGGTGGCCGGCAAGGACCTGGCGGGCCGTCCCTTCACGTACATCTTTTTCACATCGGGCGGAACCGGCGCCCGGGCGACCAAGGACGGATTGTCCTCCACGGCGTTCCCCTCGGGGGTGCTCGGGACGCCGGCGGAGGTCATCGAGTCGCTCTCGCCCCTGCTGATCGAGAAGAAGGAGCTGCGCTCCGGCTCGGGCGGAGCCGGAAAATATCGTGGCGGCCTCGGCCAGACGATCCAGTTCCGGGTGAGGACGCGGGAGCCCTTCGTCTGCTCGATCCTTTGCGACCGCACCCGGACCCCGGCCCAGGGTTTCTTCGGGGGCCTGCCCGGGGCCACGGGCCAGGTCCTCATCAACGGCCGGCCGCCGGCCAACCCCAAGGCCGAGCAGGTGCTCTCGCCCGACGCGGTGGTCGAGATCCGCCTCCCGGGCGGCGGCGGCTACGGCAGGCCGGAGGCTCGGGATCCGGAGCTTGCCCGGCGCGACTTGAGAGAGGGGTATGTCGCGGCACGCCTTGACAGGCCCGGCGGCCGGCCCTAGAATCAGCCCGCATCTTGACAGCCTCATCGCCTACAAAGGAGAGCCTCCCATGAAGCGACTTGGCGTCCTGCTCTCGCTCCCGCTCCTGCTCTGCCTCCTGGGCGCTCCCGTCTCGGCCCAGCCCAAGGAGGTCGTGATCGGGGTGATCTATCCGATGTCCGGGGCCAACGCCCAGGCCGGCGTGGACAACAAGCCGGTCCTCGAGCTGGCCGCCGACATCGCCAACGGCGCGGTGGATATCCCGTACCCGTTCTACCAGCGGCTCAAGGGCATGCCCGGGCTCAAGGGCGCCAAGGTCCGGCTGATCTTCACCGACCACCAGGGGAAGCCGGATCTCGGCCAGGCCGAGGCCGAGCGGCTCATCAGCCAGGAGAAGGTCGTGGCCCTCGTCGGTTCCTGGCACAGCGCGGTCACGGCGACCGCCAGCCAGGTCGCCGAGCGGTCGGGGACCCCGTTCATGAACCCCGAGTCCTCCTCGCCGCCGCTGACCCGCCGCGGCTTCAAGTGGTTCTTCCGCACCTCGCCCCACGACGAGCACTTCACCCAGGTGATGTTCGACTTCTTCCGCGACTTCCAGAAGAAGAAGGGGATCACCCTCAAGACGCTGGGGGTCACCTATGAGGATACCCAGTTCGGCGCTGACAGCGGCAAGGTGATGAAGGATCTGGCCAAGAAGTACGGCTATGAAGTCGTGGTGGACCTCCAGTACCGCGCCCGCAGCACCTCGCTCGTGGCTGAGACCCAGCGGCTCAAGGCGGCCAATCCGGACGTCTGGATGCCCACCTCCTACCAGACGGACGCCATACTCTTCGTCAAGCACTTCAAGGAGCTCGACTACAACCCGAAGATGATCATGACCCAGAACGCCGGCCACATCTCTCCGGACTTCATCCAGGCGGTGGGGAAGGACGCCGAGGGGACGATGACCCGGGCGCCGTTCTCGACCGACCTGATCGCCAAGCGCCCCATCGCCCAGGTCGTCAACGAGCAGTACAAGAAGCGCTCCCCTGGCAACAAGGACCTCTACGACTTTCCGGCCCGCGCCTTCACGGGAATGATGTCGCTCCTGGACGCCATCAACCGGGCCGGCTCCACCGACCCGGAGGCCATCCGCAAGGCGCTGGTCGCCACCAACATCCCCGGCGACCAGCTCATCATGACGTGGGAGGGCGTCAAGTTCGATGAGACCGGCCAGAACACCGGCGTCAAAGGGATCATCCTCCAGCTCCAGGGGGGCAAGTACCACACGGTCTATCCCTTCGAGTCCGCCACCGCCGAGGTGATCTATCCGATCCCGAAGTGGTCGGAGCGTAAGTAACCCGATCAGAGCACGAGGCTCCATCGTCGCGTGAGCCCGCGGCGGCGTCCGGGATCGGGCTTTGTGTTTCCTGGGCTCGCTCCAACATCAGGTCCGAGGCCTACCGGCGACCCGGCGCCGGCCCGGATGTTTGCTCCGCGCACGGGCTCGCTTCGCTTCCGCCAGGAACTCTTCGAAGCGGTCGGCGAATCCCTCGGCGACACTCCCGCGGCGCCCCGCGGGGAGATGTACCTGGCTTCGCCGGACGATCCACACCGCCACCTGCAGGCTCTGCCTATCGTTCCAGTGGTAGAAGGCCGCCAGCCGGTCCCGGCATGAGTCCGTGGGCGAGAGCATCACGGCCAGGCCGTGAGGCGTCCGGCGGGTCACAGGGCGGATGTCGGTGTCATTGCCGATCGCGAGAGGCCCACGAGGGAACTCCACGTAGAACCGCGTCCGGGGACGCACGTACCGATCCCCTTTCCGGGTGAACCCGAGCGTCGCCATCGCGGCGTCCAGTTGCGACTGCTTCGCGGGGCCGGTCAGGATGAAATCCATGTCGGCCGACTGGAAGGCACCCCGGGTGTACAGGCTCGCGCACGCGCCACCGCTCAGCACGGCCCTGATGCCGTGTCGCCGTAAGGCGTCCCCGACCGCAACCGCCACCGCGCCCAGGCCCGACCGTTCGGTGATCCTCACAGGGGCTTGCCGGTCCGGCGCGGCCGGCGGCGAAGGGCGGCCACGCGGTCCCGGAGGTCGGCCTCGGGCTCGACCAGGCGCCGCAGGAACTCACTCAGTGCAGCGGAGGCGAAGTAGCGCGGGTTCAGCTGGAAGACACGTGTCCGGCCCAAGGACCGGGCCGCGACGAGGCCGTCCAGTTCCAGCCCGCGGAGCGCCCCCTGGACGCCGGAGAGGGGCATTTCGAGCACCCGCGCGAGCTCCCTGGATAGCTCTCGCCTAGAAGGCGCAGCGCCAGCAGGACCCGGGTGCGCCCCTGCCCTCCGAACGGGCTCGACGTCGTATTGACCATAATTTAGTGTCATATGACCATATAAAGTGGTCAACTGTCAATGGCGCCACCGAACGCCCGACTATGGGGTCAGGTCTTGCAATCACGCATGCCGCCGTCACCACGGGTCGACTGTTGCATTGCAAGACCTGACCCCCTATACTGCGGCCGGTTCTGCCGGCCCATGACGGCTGAGATTCTCCTCCAGAGCGTGATCAGCGGCATCCTGATGGGGTTCGTCTACGCGCTGATCGCCGCCGGCCTGTCGCTCATCTTCGGCCTCATGGAGATCGTCAACTTCGCCCACGGCGAGTTCCTCATGCTCGCCATGTTCGGCGCGTTCTGGGGGTGGGCGCTCTGGTCCGTGGACCCGCTGCTCTCCCTGCCGCTCACCACGCTGGCGCTCTTCGTGCTCGGCGTCCTGACCTACAAGGGCATCATCCGCTGGATCCTCGGCGGGCCGATGCTCGCCCAGATCTTCGCCACTTTCGGACTGGCCATCTTCCTCCGGAGCGCGGCCCAGTTCCTCTTCGGCGTGGATTTCCGGCTGATCCAGAACCCGTGGGTCCAGGGGCGCATCTCCCTCGGCGGCCTCTTCATCGGCCTCCCCCAGCTCACGGCGAGCGCCGCGGCCCTCGCCGCCTTCGCCGGCCTCTACTGGTTTCTCAGGCGCACGGAGACCGGCCTCGCGCTGCAGGCCACGGCCCAGGACCGCCAGGCGGCCGCGCTGATGGGCATCAACACGGAGCGGATGTTCGCGCTGGGCTGGGGAATCGGCTCGGCCTGCGTGGGCGTGGCGGGCTCCCTGCTGGCGATCTTCTTCTACGTCTTCCCCGACGTGGGGGCGACGTTCGCCCTCCTGGCCTACGTCACCGTCGCCCTGGGCGGGTTCGGGAACGTCCCCGCCACGCTGCTGGCGGGCGTGATCGTCGGGCTCGTGGAAGTCCTGGGCGGGATGCTGATCGCCCCGGCCTTCAAGTACGCCATCGTCTTCCTGCTCTACCTCCTGGTCGTGCTAATCCGCCCGCAGGGGCTCTTCGGCAAGTTCTGATGGCCGTGGCGATTACCGTCGCATCCCGGCGTTCTCGGTCGTCGCCGATCCTCACGTACAACTGCGTACGCTCCGGTCGGCTCCTTCCTCGGGCCTTGGGCTGCTCGGTTCTCGCCCCGGCCCAACGAGAAAACTGATGGCCAAGTGGATCACCGGCGGGCTCGCGCTCCTGGTGCTCCTGGCTCTCCCGGCCCTCGTCACCCGTCCCCATCACCGCCACGTGCTGATCATGATCTTCCTTTACGCCATGCTCGCCACGGCCTGGAACATCCTCGCCGGCTACTGCGGGCAGATCTCCCTCGGCCACGCCATCTTCTTCGGCCTGGGCGCGTACACGTCCACCACGCTCGTCAAGCAGGCGGCGCTCTCTCCCTGGATCGGCATGGCGGCGGGGGCGGTGGTGGCCGTCGTGGTGTCCCAGGCCATCGGCTTCCCGGTGTTCCGGCTCAGAGGCCACTACTTCGCCATCGCCACCATCGCCCTGGGGGAGATCGTCCAGACCCTCTTGATCAACTGGGACTGGATCGGGGGCGCGCGCGGCGTCTTCATCCCCATCCGGCGGCCTGACAGCTTCGTGCACTTCCAGTTCAACGAGTCCAAGCAGAACTATTACTACATCGCGCTCGCCATGTTCGCCCTCGCGCTGCTCGTCACGCGCCTGCTGGAGCGCTCCCGGGCGGGGTACTATTTCCGCGCGATCCGGGAGGATCAGGAGGCGGCTGCGAGCCTGGGGATCAACGTGGCCCGTTCCAAGCAGCTCGCGATGGCCATCTCGGCCGGGCTCACGGCTCTGGGCGGGACGTTCTACGCCCAGTACATTCTCTTCATCGACCCGGAATCGGTCCTTTCCCTCTCGCTCTCGATCCTGATCTGTCTCGTGGCCGTGCTGGGAGGCGTGGGAACGCTCTGGGGCCCGCTCCTCGGCGCCGCGGTGCTTGTCCCCCTCTCGGAGGGCACGCGGGTGCTGCTCGGCGGCGGGGGCAAGGCCCTGGACCTGCTGATCTACGGCGGGCTGATCGTGCTGATCTCCGTGGCCCAGCCCGGCGGGCTCATGGCCCTGCTTCGCAGGGCCAGGGGAGACGCTCACCAGCTTGGCCTCGGGGCGCCTTCGCGCCCGAGGCTCGGCCATGACAAGCCATGAGTCTTCTTACGGTGGCCGGGATCACCAAGCGCTTCGGCGGCGTCGTGGCCAACCAGAACATCTCCTTCCAGGTGGCCCCCGGGGAACTGGTGGGGATCATCGGGCCCAACGGCGCGGGCAAGTCCACCCTCTTCGACGTCGTCGCCGGTATCGAGCGGCCCGACGCGGGGGAGGTCCGCCTGGAGGAGCGGCGGTTGACCGGGCTCAGGCCGGATCAAGTCAGCCGCCTCGGGGTCGGCCGCACCTTTCAGAAGCTCCGCCCCTTTCAGGGAATGACGGTGCTCGAGAACGTCACCGTGGGGGCACTCCAGAAGTGCCGCGACGTGGCTCACGCCCGCCGCGAGGCCCAGGAAGCCCTCGAACGGGTCGGGCTGGCGGAGAAGGCGGACGCCTATGGGCGCACGCTCTCCACGGGGCAGCGGAAGCGCCTGGAGCTGGCGCGGGCGCTGGCGACCCGTCCCCGGCTCCTTCTGCTCGACGAAGTGACCGGCGGCGTGGACCAGGGCTCCATCCCGGGCCTCATCCGCCTCATCCAGGACCTCCACCGCGCGGGGATGTCGCTGGTGGTGATCGAGCACAACATGCGCGTCATCATGGCCATGGCCCAGCGCATCGTGGCGCTCCACCTGGGCGAGGTGATCGCCGACGGCCCACCCGAGACGGTGACGCGGGACCGTCGCGTCGTCGAGGCCTATCTGGGGCAGGCCTATTACCCGGAGGGGGGCTAGCGCCCCCCACGATACGTGAGCGTCATGCTGGCGGCGGAAGGCCTGGACGTGGCCTACGGGGACTTCCAGGTTCTCTGGAGCGCGGGGATCCGGGTCCAGGAGGGGGAAGTCGTCTGCCTCCTCGGACCCAACGGCGCCGGCAAGTCCACCCTGATGAACACGCTCTCTGGGCTCCTCAAGCCGCGCGGGGGGCACGTGGAGTTCAGGGGCAAGCGCATCGACGGGGTGCCGCCCCACGAGATCGTCGGCGAGGGCCTGGCCCACGTCCTGGAGCGGCGCCGGCTCTTTCCCTATCTCACCGTGCGCGAGAACCTGCTGCTGGGAGCCCACCATCCCGAGGCGCGGCCCCGGCGGGAGGAGAGCCTCCGGTGGGTCGAGGGGATCTTCCCGTTCCTGACCGACCGCCAGAAGCAGCTCGCCCACACCCTCTCCGGCGGCCAGCAGCAGATGGTGGCCATCGCGCGCGGCCTGATGGCGCGCCCCCGCTGCCTCATGATCGACGAGCCGTTCCTCGGGCTCGCGCCCAAGGTGGTGCAGGACATCGGGGCGGTGATTCAGCAGATCAACCGCGAGGGGATCACGATCGTCTTCATCGAGCAGAACGTGGAGCTGGCGCTCCGGCTGGCCCACCGGGGCTACGTGTTGGAGAGCGGGCGGGTCATCCTGGAAGGTCCCTCGGCCGACCTCCTCCAATCAAACGAGGTGAAGCGGATATTTCTTGGGGGATGACTCCGACGAAGCGCCTTCGAGCGCGGGCCGAATGGCTTACGGAAACGCGATGACGGTGACGGTGCCGTTCTGAAGGGTGACCGGGCCGCTCCCGCCGGGGACGAGCTCCGATGCCGTGAGCCAGCCCAGGAGCGGCGTCCCGGCAGGGACCTGCTCCCGGATCATCTCCCATTCGCGCCGCCCCGATCCGTTCTGGACGGCCCGGCGCGCGGCGCCTTCCACCACCAGCACCGCGCTCGGCGCTTGGCCCTCGAGACGCTTCAGCGCCGTCACGGCCGCGTCCTGAGTGGCATGCTGGAGGCCATTCGTGCTGGCGGCCATCACGCGCACCTCGGTTCCGGCCGGCAGATCCGCCCCGAGACGGAGGGAGGTCCCCTCGATGGCGAGGACGTTCCGGATCAGCCACTGGTCCTCCGGCAGGGCGATGCCCAGCGGGAACCGGGTCGGGTCCTGGGTGGAACCAGGCTGCGCCTCCGCATACACCTCCGCGGCCGGGCGGCCGTCCAGCTCGTGAACGAGACTGCCCTCGGTCCGGGTCGCGGTGCACGTCAGGGACAGCGGGGTCCAGCCCGATCCCACGCCGATCCCGACAGGTCCCGGCCCTTCCAGACAGAGGACCGAGATCGGTCCCGTGTCCCGGACGGCGCCGCAGTAAAGCGCCTGGGCATCCGGGACGAGGCTCACCACGCTCTTGAGCTTTGGCCCCATGATCTCCCGCCAGCGGCTTCCGAAGGGACCCACGCCCTGAGCCGTCCGCCCGTCGCCGAAGGCAAGCGCAACGCCCCGGGGGTAGCGGCGACGATTGGGGCGGCCCGACAGGATCAGCCGCGCGACGCGATCGGCTGCCGCCACCGGCGCGACCGCCGCGGAGCCGGCGCACGCCGACTGAACAACCCACTCCTCGGACCGGAAGCAGACGACCGCGACCCCGTGGGAGACGACGCCGCTGTCGGTGATGAGCCCCGCACTGCCGCCACCGACCACGGGAATGCACCCGAGCACTTCCCGCGCGATGCTTCCCGCTCCGGGAATGGGGTCACCTGCCGAGACGACCAGGGCTCCCTGGGGGGCGCCGCGCAGCGCTTCCCGTGCCTGACGCGCAGCCTCATGGGTCGCCTCGACGAGATCGCGCGCCTGGCTCAGACCGATCCCGCATTCCATGGCCGTGGTCCCCTGCCCGCTACTGGAGGCCCAGGGTCGCCCAGAGGAGAGCCAGCAGGACCCCGATGACGGTCTGGGTGAGGAATGTCTTCCCCCACTCGGAAGCGACACTGGTTGCCTGGGGCTGACGATTCGCGGGCTGCTGGTACATGAGTTCTTTCCTCCCTGTCAGTTCTTGAGGGCCTTGTCCACGACCCCGCCGATCAACTCGTAGTCGGCGGGCTTGTGAGCGTAGTAGAGAATGCCGACCCTGCGGGCCGCCGCCTCCAGTTCGGGCGCGTAGTCGCCGGAGGTCATGAGAACGGGTAGTTCCGGATCGATCTCCTTGAGCCGCTGGGCCAGCGCGTGGCCGGACATGTCCAACAGCGAGACGTCGATCACCGCCAGGAGGAGTCGGCGGGAGTTGGCGAGGAGCATGGCCTCCTCGCCCTGGGTGGTGTGGTACGTCCGAAAGCCGCGCCGGCAGAAGTAGCCGGCCAGGTGGAGGGCGGCCTGCGGGTCTCGATCGGCCACCAGCACCCACCGGTCTCCCCGATCTCCGTTCGGCTTTGAGCGTCCCATGATCGTCTCCAACCCGGGTAGACTGCAGGGAGGATGCCAGTGGACTGATGATGTGTATCTACTTGAACATACTGGTATTTTCATGCTGCCTGGGGCGAGAGAAGGATCAGGTCATGCCGCCGTGGCATGACCTCGAGCCCGGTATGTCACGCGGGCAGGAGCCCCCTCCCCCCCACTCAAATGCCCCTCTCCTCTTCTCCTCTCCCCCATGGGGAGAGGCAGGGTGAGGGGGAGAGTGAGAGGGGGGAACCTCGGCGGGGGGGAAGCCTCGGAGGGGGGCGCAAGCCCCCCTTCAGGCAGTTTCCGAGCGCGGGCTTGGCCCGCGCAATCCTGTCTTTGGGGGGAGGAATCGGAAGGGGGGTGAAACCC
>LDXP01000006.1:0-27943 GCA_001443385.1 Candidatus Rokubacteria bacterium CSP1-6 | reverse complement strand
TGCCTTCGGGGGGAGGCCTCGGAGGGGGGCGTCAGCCCCCCTTCGATTATTTAGAGGAGGCCGTACTCCTTCAGGCGGCGGTAGATCGTGCGGCGGGAAAGACCAAGGGCCTTGGCTGCGTGCTCCTTGTCGTTCTTGTGGACCTGGAGGGCCCGGAGGATCAGATCCTTCTCGACCTCCGCCAGCGTGGGAAGGGGCCGCGAGGCCTCGGCCTGCTTGGCTCCGGCCCCGAGGCTCGGCAGGTCAGCCAGCGTCAGGTGGTCGCGCGCGCCGAGAGCGTAGGCGCGCTCGATCAGGTTTTCCAGTTCGCGGACGTTCCCGGGGAAGTCGTACGCCATGAGCGCCGCGAGCGCCTCGGGATCGAGCCCCGTCACCTCCCGCCGGAAGCGTTGGTTGAACTGCCGGAGGAAGTGCGCCACCAGCGCGGGAATGTCTTCCTTGCGCTCCCGGAGCGGAGGCATCTGGACCCGCACCACGTTGAGCCGGTAGAAAAGGTCCTGGCGGAGGCTGCCGTCCTTCACGGCCTCTTCCAGCTGGCGGTTGGTGGCGGCGATGACCCGGACGTCCACATTATGAGTCTTCGTCGCTCCGACGGGGCGCACCTCCTTTTCCTGGAGGACGCGGAGGAGCTTGACCTGGAGCGCGGGCGGCAGCTCGGCGACCTCGTCGAGGAAGATGGTACCGCCGTTGGCCGACCGGAAGAGACCGATGCTGTCGGCCACCGCCCCGGTGAAGGCCCCGCGCATGTGGCCGAAGAGCTCCGATTCCAGGAGGTCCGTCGGGATCGCGCTGCAGTTGACGGGAATGAACGGCCCCTTGGTGCGCGGTGACAGCCGGTGGATCGCCGCGGCGACCAGCTCCTTGCCGGTTCCGCTCTCCCCCTCGACCATGACCGGCGAGTCGGAGACCGCCACCTTGGCAACCACTTCCTTGACCGCCTGCATCTGGGGCGACACGCCCACGAGCTCGTTGACCGCCAGCTGCTCGCCCAGGCGGCTCCGGAGGGTGTTCACCTCCTTGCGCAGAAAGCGCCGCTCGATCAAACGGGCCAGCAGATGCTTGAGCTCGTCCATGATGAGCGGCTTGGTCAGATAATCGTAGGCTCCCTCCTTGAGCGCTTCCACGGCGGTGGTGACCGTCGGATAGCCGGTCATGATCACCACTTCCATGGAGGAGTCGTAGCGCTTCAGCTCGCGGAGGAGCTCGATCCCGTCCATGTCCGGCATGCGGATGTCAATCAGCGCCGCATCCAGGAGCTGGCCCTTGAGCATCCCGAGGGCCTCGGGGCCGCTTGTGGAAAGGAAGGCCTGGTAGCCCCACTGGCCGAGCGCCGCCGAGAGCAGATCCCGGATCGATTTCTCGTCGTCCACCACGAGGATCTTTGGCCGGTCCATCAACACGTCTCCACGACGCGCTCAGTCTAACACAGGGGGGTGTCAAAGTGACAATTATTCGGACCGGGATCTTGCCATCCAGGGACCACTATGTTAGCGTTGGGTCTGCCTTTTTGGACGGGACCCCACAATGGAATCAGTGCCCACCCTCCTGGAACCAGGCAGGGCTTTTTTATCCAAGGTCGCCTTCTTCCTGCCCAACTTGCTGGCCGCCCTGCTGATCCTGGTCGGCGGCTGGGTGCTGGCCAGGTTCATCCGCCTGCTCGTGTTCCGGTTCCTCCTGGCCATCCGGTTCGACGTCGCGGGGGAGAAGGCCGGGATCGACGACATCCTGCTCCGCGCCGACATCCGCCAGGGCCCCGCCGAGCTGGTGGCGACCCTGGCGTACTGGCTCATGATGCTCCTGGTCATCATGACGGCCATCAACACCCTGGGGCTCGCGGCGGTGGCGGAGCTGCTGAACCAGGTCCTCCTCTACATCCCCAAGGTCATCGCCGCCGTGGTGGTCCTGATCCTGGGCCTCTTCTTCGCCAATTTCCTGGCCGGGGTGATCCGGACCGCCGCGGCCAACGCGGGTCTCCCGGAAGCCGAGGTGCTCGCCAGCGTCGCCCGCTACGGGCTCATCGCGTTCACGGGCGCGGTGACGCTCCACGAGCTGGGCGTCGGCGCCCAGCTGGTGCACTCGGCCTTCATCATCGTGTTCGGCGCCGTCGCGCTGGCGCTCGCCCTCGCCTTCGGCCTGGGCTGCAAGGACCTCGCGCGCGACTGGGTGATCCGGTATCTGGAATCCGCCCGCGGGAACAAGAAACATCATTAAAGGAGAGCCGATACCCATGGCCGAGACCGCGCTGCACCTCACGGAAGGCACCTTCGATCAAGAACTGGCCCGCCACGCGGGGCTGCTCCTGGTGGACTTCTGGGCCGAGTGGTGCGCGCCCTGCAAGGCGATCGCGCCTGTGCTGGAGGAAGTCGTGAAGGAGTCGGGCGGGACCCTGACGCTGGCCAAGGTCAATGTGGACGACAACCCCGGGCTGGCGGGCCGCTACGGGATCCGCTCGATCCCCACGATCCTCTTCGTCAAGGGCGGCAAGGTCCTCGACCAAGTCATCGGCGCCGTCCCGAAGAGCCAGCTCCAGAAGAAGCTCGAAGCGCTGGCCTGAAGGGGTCGCCTGACGCCCCGATGAAGTCCGCCGGCCTCCACATCCCTCCCCTCTCTCCGCCGCGAGAGGAGTTCCGGCTCTTGGCTCAGCGGGGGAACCTGGTCCCGGTCTACGCCGAGCTGCCCGCCGACCTCGACACGCCGCTCTCCGCCTTCCTGAGGCTCCGCCCGGGACCCCACGCCTTCCTCCTGGAGTCGGTGGAGGGGGGAGAAAAGTGGGCGCGCTATTCCTTCCTGGGAACGGACCCGCTGATGGTGTTCACGGCGAGGGGGAACCGGGTCACGCTCCGGGGCGGGGACGGCAAGCCCCAGCGCCTGCCCCCGGGCAATCCGCTCCGGGCCCTGCGGGAGCTGCTCGCCCGCTTCCAGCCCGTGGCGGTGCCCGGCCTCCCGCGCTTCCAGGGCGGCGCCGTGGGGTACATGGCCTACGACATGGTCCGCCACTTCGAGCGCCTCCCCAAACAGACCAGGGACGACCTCGGGCTCCCCGACGCGGTCTTCCTCCTCACCGACAGCCTCCTCGTCTTCGACAACCTCCGCCACCGCCTCCTCGTGATCTCGAACGCCCGCGTGGAAAAGACCGACCCGGTCTCGCTGGACCGCGCCTACGACGCGGCTGCGGTGAAGATCGGTATGCTCCTCGCCAAGCTCGCCCGGCCGACCCGCACCCCGCCGCCGCTGACGCTCCCGGCGGTGGACCCGCTCCTGGCGCTGGGGGAGGAGGGGTTCCAGTCCACGCTGGATCAAGGGGCCTTCGTCGAGCGCGTGAGCCGCGCCAAGGAGTACATCGCCAGCGGCGATGCCTACCAGATCGTGCTGTCGCGCCGGCTCGACACGCGCCTCGACGCAGACCCCTTCCGCGTCTACCGCGCGCTCCGCACGATCAATCCCTCGCCGTACCTCTTCTTCCTCCGCCTCGGGAAAACGACCATCGTTGGGTCCTCACCGGAAGTGCTCGTGAGGGTGGAAGGGGGACGGGTGGAGGAGCGCCCGATCGCGGGGACGCGCCCGCGCGGCGCGACGCCCGAGGAGGACGCGCGGATCGAGGCCGAGCTGCGCCAGGACCCGAAGGAGCGGGCGGAGCACGTGATGCTGGTGGACCTGGGCCGGAACGACGTCGGCCGCGTCTCCAGCCCCGGCTCCGTGGAGGTCACGGAGTTCATGGAGGTGGAGCGGTACTCCCATGTGATGCACCTGGTGAGCCACGTCCGAGGGCGGCTCCACCCCGGGCGCGACGCCTGGGATGTCCTCGAAGCGTGCTTCCCGGCGGGCACGGTCACCGGGGCCCCCAAGATCCGCGCCATGGAGATCATCGAGGAGCTGGAGCCGACCCGCCGGGGCCCGTACGCGGGGGCGGTGGGGTATGTCTCCTACTCGGGGAACCTGGACTCCTGCATCACGATCCGGACTATCCTCTGCCACGGGGACCGCGCCTCGATCCAGGTGGGCGCGGGGATCGTGGCCGACTCGGATCCGAAGTCGGAATGGCTGGAGACCGCGTCGAAGGCCCGCGGGCTCATCCTGGCCCTGCGTTTTGCCGCGACCGGCCCATGATCGAGAGGAACCCCTCACCCTGCCCTCTCCCCCACCGGGGGAGAGGATAAAGGTGAGGGGGACAAAATGATCCTGGTGATCGATAACTACGACAGTTTCACGTACAACCTCGTCCAGTACCTGGGCGAGCTGGGCGCCGAGCTCCGAGTTGCGCGGAACGACGCCATCACCCTCGACGAGATCGCGGCCCTCCGACCCGATGGGATCGTGATCTCCCCGGGCCCGGGGACGCCCGACGACGCAGGGATCTCGCTCGCGCTCATCAAGCGGTTCTACCGGATGGCCCCCATCCTGGGCGTCTGCCTCGGTCACCAGGCCATCGGCCAGGCCTTCGGCGGGCGGGTGAGCCGCGCCAGGAAGCAGATGCACGGCAAGACCTCCGAGATCGACCACGACGGGCGTGGCGTCTTTCGCGGCCTGCCGCCCCGCTTCCCGGCCACCCGGTACCACTCGCTCGCCGTCCTGGAGGACGGGTTCCCGGACGAGCTCGAGATCTCGGCGCGGGCCGAGGACGGCGAGATCATGGGCCTCCGCCACCGTCGCTTCCCCGTGGAAGGCGTGCAGTTCCATCCCGAGTCGATCCTGACCGACCAGGGGAAGGCGCTCCTGGGCAACTTCCTCGCGCTGCCCGCCCCCGCGGCGGCATGAGAGTCTCAGTGTCAACCCTCACGCAATCATTGCACGACTCCGCGCGTGTTCGAGCGCCGGCTTGGCCGGCGCAACCTCTGGGGGGAGGCCTCGGAAGGGGGGCGGAGCCCCCCTCCGAGTTTACATGAGAGTGCAGGCACTCGGGGAGTGGGGCCTCATCCGGCGGATCCGGCGCACGATCGGATCCGGCGCGCCGGGCGTCTGCGTGGGGATCGGCGACGACACCGCGGTGCTCCAGCCGACTCCCGGCGCCTGGCTCCTCGCGACCACCGACCTCGTCATCGAGGGCGTCCACTTCCGCCGCCGCTCGGCGGGGCCCGCGGACATCGGCTGGAAGGCGATGGCGGTGAACCTCTCCGACATCGCCGCCATGGGGGGCACGCCCCGCTTCGCGCTGGTCGCCCTGGCCTGCCCCGAAGAAACCGAGGTCGAGGAGGTGGACCAGTTCTACGAAGGGTTGACGGCGGCGGCGGCCCCGCATGGGGTCGCGCTCGTGGGGGGGGACACCTCCGCCTCTCCCGCGGGCTGGATCGTCAACGTGACGCTCCTGGGGGAGATGACCGGCGCCCCGCGTCTTCGCTCCGGCGCCCGCCCGGGGGATGTGATCGCGGTTGTGGGGACTCTGGGCCGTTCGGCGGCGGGCCTGGCGGTGCTCGAGGCCGGGCTGCGGCCCGACCTGCCCGGCGACGTGCTCGCTGAGGTAGAGCAGGCCCACCTCCGGCCCGTCGCCCGGGTGGCCGAAGGGAAGTGGCTCGGGGCCCGCGACGCAGTCCACGCGATGATCGACCTCTCGGACGGCCTGGCCACCGACCTCGGCCACATCGCCACCGAAAGCGGGGTGGCCGCCCGGGTGGCCCTGCCCCGGCTGCCCGTGGCGCCGTCGGCCGGAGCGGTGGCCCAGGCGCTCGGCCTCGACGCCCTCGATCTCGCGACGACAGGCGGCGAAGACTACGAGCTGCTCTTCACCATGGAACGCTCGGCGGCCGAGGCCATCGCCACGGGCCTCGGATCGGCCACGGGCGCGGCGGTCACGGTGATCGGGGAAATCTCGACGGGGACGCCGGGCGTGCAGTTCAACGACGCCGCGGGCCGCGCCGTGGACATCGGGCAGGGCTACGAGCACTTCCATGGATAAGGCCCTCCTGCTGGGGCTCACTGGGCTGGCCCTGCTGCTCGGCTTCTCCGCCCTCCTGAACGGCGCCGAGGCCGCCTACTTCTCGCTGGGACGGCTCCGGCTCCGGCACCTCGCGGAGAGCGAAGAGGCCTCTGAGGCGCTGGCGCCCTTGATCAGCCGGCCCCACGAGCTGCTCGTGACGCTGCTGGTGGGCATCACGCTCATCGATATCGGCGCCTCCGCCCTGGCGGCCTTCGTCGCCGAACGCCTCTTCGGCGGCTGGGGGCTGGCCGTCGCCATCGGGACCATGATCTTCCTCATCACGGTCTTCACGGAGGTCCTTCCGATGACGCTGGCGCTGGAAAGGCCGAGGCGCTTCGCCGCCTGGGTCAGCCACCCCGTGACCTGGCTTTCCGTCGCGCTGGCGCCGGTGCGCGTCCTGCTGGGCGGTCTGACGGGGGTGACCCTCAAGGCGCTGGGGGCCTCCGAGCAACGCGAGCCCCTCCTCACCACCGAGGAGCTCCGCACCCTGGTGGACGCGGGTGAGCGGGCAGGAGTCGTGGAGCGGGACGAGCGCGAGATGATCCACAGGGCCCTCGAGCTGGAGGACATCCCGGTCCGGGCCGTCATGGTCCCCCGCCCCGACATGTTCTGCCTGGAGCTCTCGACGCCGCCTCAGAAGATCCTCGAATCGCTCCGGGAGAACCTCCACTCCCGCGTCCCCGTGTATGCGGGCAGCATCGACCAGATCGTGGGCATCCTCTACACGAGGGACCTCCTGCCCTACGTCCGGGGCATTCCGCCGGACTTCGACCTGCGCGCCCACCTCCACCCGCCGTACTTCGTCCCCGAGTCCAAGCGGGCGCACGCGCTTCTCAAAGAGTTCCAGGCCAAGAAGCTCCACATGGCCATCGTGGTGGACGAGTACGGGAGCACCTCCGGCCTCGTCACGCTGGAGGACGTCCTCGAGGAGCTCGTGGGCGAGATCGCCGACGAGTTCGACGTGGAGGAGCGTCTGATCCAGCCCCTGGACGCCCGCACCTTCAGGGTCTCGGGCAAGCTCCCGATCGACGAGCTGAACGCCGCGTTGGGACTCGCCCTCTCCAGCGAGGCCTATGACACCGTGGCAGGCTGGGTGCTGGATCTCTTCGGCCGGATCCCCCACCGCGGCGAGCGGATCGAGACCGTCGGAGCGACGGTGACGGTGGAGCGGGTCGAGCGCACGCGCATCGTCGAGGTCCTCGTGACGCGCCGACCCGCGGCGCCCGGCGAGGCACGGACATGACCTTCGCCTGGGTCATCCTGGCCGCGCTCCTCGTGACCGCCTTCTTCTCGGCGGCCGAGATGGCCTTTCTGGGGGCCAACCGGATCAGGCTCCGCCACCTGGCCGAAGGGGGGCATCGCGTGGCCGGGCGCTACCTCGAGGCGTTCTCGCAACCGGAACGGCTCCTCTCGGCGGCGAAGATGGGGGTCCCCGCGGCCCACATCGTCGCGTCCTCCGTGGCCACGTGGGCGCTCCTCCCCTACACGGGCCCCGCCGCGGTCCTGATCGTGACGTTCGTCCTGACACCGATCATGCTGGTCCTGGGAGAGGTGATCCCCAAGGCCATCGCCCAGCAGTGGGCGACGGGGCTGATCCTCCGCCTCTTCCGGCCTCTGACCTGGGCGGCCTGGCTCCTCTGGCCGTTGACGTGGACGGCGAGCAAGATCGTGGATGCGGTCCTGGCGCTTGTCGGCCGGCGGCGCGAGCACGTCAGGCACTTGGTCTCCCGGGAGGAATTGAAACTCGTCCTCCAGATGGAGCCCGAGGAGTCCGACGTCACGACCATGGAGGCAGAGATGATCGACAAGATCTTCTCCCTGGGGGACACGGCGGTCCGGGAAGTCATGGTCCCCCTGGTGGATGTCGCGGCCCTCCGGGAAACCGCCGCCCCCGAGGAGGCAATCGCCCTGATCCGGGAGCGCGGGCACTCGCGCCTGCCGCTCTTCCGGGACCGCATCGACAACATGGTGGGCCTCGTCACCGCCATGGACCTCCTGCGGCAGGGCGCCGAGGTGACGGAGCTGAGGGCCATCATGCGACCGCCCGTCTTCGTGCCGGAGACCAAGCGCATCGACGATCTCCTCCGCGAGATGCAGAAGGCGCGGATCCAGCTGGCAGTGGTGGTGGACGAGTACGGGGGGAGCGTGGGCATCGTCACCGTGGAGGACATCCTCGAGCAGATCGTTGGGGAGATCCGGGACGAGCGGGAGCCGACCCCGGCGACGATCGAGCGGCTGCCCGACGGGAGCTATCGCGTCGCCGGCAGGGTCGGCATCCAGGAGATCAACGAGAGCCTCGAATGGGAGCTTCCCACCGGCGACTACGAGACGGTGGCCGGGATGATTCTGGCCGCGCTGCACCGGCTCCCGCGGATGGGCGAGGAGTTCAGGGTCGGGCGGTTCCACATGACGGTTCTGGAGGCCGACGAGCGGCGGGTCGTCGCCGTCAAGATCAGAAAGGAGGGGCCGTAATGGGCGACACGATCGAGTTCATGCGGAACGGGCACCGGGTCGGGGCGTATCTGGCGAAGCCGAAGGGCGCGGGGCCGTCGCCGGCGGTGATCGTGATCCAGGAGTGGTGGGGGCTCAACGACCACATCAAGGACATGGCCGAGCGGTACGCGCGCGAAGGGTACGTGGCCCTCGCCCCGGACCTCTACCACGGCAAGGTCACGGCGGATGCCAACGAGGCCAGCAAGCTGATGGGGGCCCTCAGCCGCGAGGACGCCGTCAAGGACCTGCTGGGCGCCGTCGCGCACCTCCGGAGCATGAAGGAGGTCCGGGGGGATCGCATCGGAGTCACCGGCTTCTGCATGGGCGGCTCCTACGCGCTCCTGCTCCCCTGCCGCAGCAAGGACATCCGGGCCGCCGCGCCCTACTATGGCGAGATCCCCGACGAGGCCACGCTCAAGAACCTGGCCTGCCCGGTCCTCTACATCTACGGCGACGCGGACGTCTGGATCACCAGGGACGACGTCAAGCGGCTCCAGGAGACGCTCAAGAAGCTCGGGAAGCCCGGGGAGGTGAAGATCTATCCGGGCGCCCCCCACGGCTTCTTCAACGACACGCGGAAGGACGTCCATCGCCCGACGGAAGCCCAGGACGCCTGGCGCCGCACGCTGGACCTCTTCTCGAAGCAGCTAAAGGGATAAGAGTGCCGAGGGACATCCCGCTCGCCAACGGCACCCTGCTGGTGGGGCTCGACCGATCCTACCAGATCCGGGACCTGTTCTACCCCGTGATCGGCGGGGAGAACCACGCCGTCAACTTCCCCTTCCGCTTCGGCATCTGGGTGGACGGTGAGTTCTCCTGGGTCGGCGAGGGATGGGAGCTGGCGCTGGACTATCAGGACGACACCCTGGTCACGCGCGTCACGGCGCGCCACGCCGGGCTGGGCCTCAGTCTCGAGTGCCACGACGCCGTGGATTTCCATGAGAACGTCTATATCCGGCGCATCACGATTTTCAACCAGCGCCAAACACGCCGGGAGGTCCGTCTCTTCTTCCACCACGATTTCCGCATCAGCGGCAACGACATCGGGGATACCGCGCTCTACGACCCGCGCCTCCGCTGCGTGATCCACTACAAGCGCCAGCGCTA
The DNA here is from genome assembly GCA_001443385.1 of Candidatus Rokubacteria bacterium CSP1-6. Taxonomy (GTDB): domain Bacteria; phylum Methylomirabilota; class Methylomirabilia; order Rokubacteriales; family CSP1-6; genus CSP1-6. Next base: position 18,432 of record LDXP01000006.1, on the reverse strand, counting down.
CTTCCTCGCCAACCTCTCGGTCCGCGGGATGGCGGGGGTGGAGCAGTTCGCTACCGGGGTCAAGGCCTACGATGGCCTCGAGGGCACCTGGCGGGACGCGGAGGACGGCGTCCTCGGCGGCAACCCCATCGCCGAGGGGTCGGTAGACTCGACGATCGGAACCTCCCTCAGCCTCGAGCCGGGGGGACAGGGCGAATGCTTTTACTGGATCGCGGCGGGGCAGAGCCACCGGGACGTCCGCATCCTGAACCAGCTCACGATGGAGAAGACCCCCGAGCTCCTGCTCTCCCGCACCGCAGCCTACTGGAGCCTCTGGACCCGCTGCGCGAGCTCCGGCGACAAATCCGATCTGTCCCCCGCCTGCCACCGGCTCTACCGCCGGAGCCTCCTCATCATCCGTTCCCACATGGACAACAACGGCGCCGTCGTGGCCGCCATCGACTCGGAGACCCTCCATCGCGGGCGGGACACCTACAGCTACCTCTGGCCCCGCGATGGCGCGCGCATCGCCTACGCGCTCGACCGGGCCGGCTACTTCGAGCTGACCAAGCGCCTCTTTTTCTTCTGCCGGGAGATCATCCGCGAGGAGGGGTACTTCCTCCACAAGTACAACCCGGACGGCTCGCTGGCCTCCTCCTGGCATCCCTGGGTCAAGGAGGGCCAGCCCCAAATTCCCATCCAGGAGGACGAAACAGCGCTCGTCATCTGGGCGCTCTGGCACCACTACGCCAGCTTCAGGAACACGGAGTTCATCAAGATCCTGTACCGGCCGCTGATCATGCGCGCCGCCGAGTTCATGGCGATGTACCGTGACCAGGGAACCGGACTCCCCCTGCCCTCCTACGATCTCTGGGAGGAGCGCCAGGGGATCCTGACCTTCACCACGGGGGCCGTCCACGGCGGGCTCCGCGCGGCCGCCGCCTTCGCGCGCGCCTTCGGCGAAACAGACCGCGCCGACCACTACGAGGCGGTCGCCGCCGAGATCAGGAAGGGGATGGACGCCCACCTCTGGCAGGAGAAGAGCGGCCGCTTCGCCCGGATGATCTCACCTCTCCCCGACGGCTCCTTCGACGTGGACCTGACGGTGGACGCGAGCCTCTTCGGCTGCTTCGCCTTCGGGGCCTACGACGCCACCGATCCCAAGGTGGTCAAGACCATGCAAGCGGTGGCGGACACGCTCCAGATCAGGACGCCGGTGGGAGGCGTCGCCCGCTACCAGGGGGACCGCTATCACGCGGTGGAGCCCGCCAGCCCGGCGGTCCCCGGCAACCCCTGGTTCATCTGCACCCTCTGGCTCGCCCAGCACCACATCGCGCGCGCTACCACGCTCGATGAGCTCCAGCCGGCGCGCGAACTGCTCGAATGGGTCGCGGCCCACGCGCTCCCCTCGGGCGTCCTGGCCGAGCAGATCCACCCGCGGGAGGGGGCGCCGCTCTCCGTCTCGCCGCTGGCCTGGAGCCACGCCGAGTACGTGATCGCCTATCTGGATTACACCCGGAAATTCCTCGGCTTCACCGCCTGCCCGGAGTGCGGCCGCCCCCACGCCCCATGAAGTTGCCTGGAAGCGCCTGTATCCGATTCTGAACGTTGACACTTGGATCGGACCGTACGACAATCCGGGATACGATGAGCGAGCACGGGTTCCTGGCCGCAATGCTGGCCCTGGTGGGATTCGAAGTTGCGGTATTGGGACTGGTATTGGGCTACTTCACCTACCGGATTTCGCGCATTCTGGAGCGCGTCGAGGGGGTCGGCGCGGCTACGTTCCTCGAAGTGCGGAAAGTCCTCAGCCAGCCCCGCTAGCCGGACCGCCTTGCCGCCCGGCTTGTCATTTCGCGAGCCTCTTCAGGAGGCGGCCGCGGCGGCCTTCTCTTTCTTCCCCCGGGGGGCCTTCTCGCCCTTGGCCTCCTTGCCCTTCTCCTTCTTCGCCTTGGGCGTCTCGGGGCGGTCCACCAGCTCCATGAGGACGAGCGGAGCCCCGTCCCCTGCCCGGTGGCCGGCCTTGATGATGCGGGTGTAGCCGCCGTGCCGCTCGGCGTAGCGGGGGCCCACGGTGTCGAAGACCTTCTTCACCACGGTCTCATTCGGGACGAGGTTCAGCACCTGACGGCGCGCGTGGAGGGTCTCCCGCTTGGCCAGCGTGATCACCTGATCGGCCAGGCCGCGGAGCGCCTTGGCCTTGGCCTCGGTCGTCGTGATCCGCTCGTGCTGAAAGAGCGCAGTCAGGAGGTTCCGGAAGAGCGCCCAGCGGTGGGCGGTCACCCGTCCGAGCTTCTTGCCCGCGACGCCGTGCCTCATCGGAGCCCTCCGCGCGCGACCGCTCCCGCGAGGCTGGGATCGATGCGCATCCCGAGCGAGAGGCCCAGGGCGGCGAGGGCGGCCTTGATCTCCTCCAGCGACTTCTCGCCGAGGTTCTTCACCTTTTCGACCTCCACCTCGGTCTTCTGGACCAGATCCAGGACCGTGAGGATCTCGGCGTTCTTGAGGGCGTTGACAGCGCGCACCGGGAGCGGGAGCTCCTCGAGGCTCTTCGCCAGCGTGTCGCGGAGGAAATCCTCGCCGCCCGCCTGGGCCTCCTCCTCCTCGGGCGCCTCGGCCGCCAGCAGCGTGAAGTGGTCCCGCAGGTGGGTCGCGGCGCGGGCGATCGCCTCCTCGGGGGTGATGGCGCCGTTGGTCCAGAGCTCGAGCACAAGCTTTTCGTAGTCGGTGATCTTCCCGAGCCGGGACATCTCCACGTTGTAGGAGACCCGCTCGATCGGAGTGAACGCCGCGTCCAGGGGAATGGCGCCCGCGGGGACCGTGCCCGCCGGATGCTTGTCGGCGGCCATGTAGCCCCGGCCGACCTGGACCCCCAGCTCCAGCGTCAGCTGGCCGCCCGCCTCGAGGGTGGCGAGATGAAGGTCCGGGTTGAGGACCTCGACCCCGCCCTGGGCGACGTCGGCACCGCTCACTTCCTTGGGTCCCTTGGCCTCCACGCGCACCACGGTCGGCTCCCCCGACGGGACGTGGACGGCCAGCTTCTTCACGTTGAGGAGGACGTCCACCGTCTCCTCCTTGACGCCGGGCACGCGGGTCAGCGGATCCTTGACCCCCTGGATCTTCACCCAGGCCACGGCGGCGCCGGGAATGATTGCGAGGAGCGTTCGGCGGAGCGAGTTCCCCACGGTGAGGGCGTACCCCTTCTCGAAGGGCTCCGCCACCAGCCGCCCGTAGCGATCCGTGAGGTCTTCCCAGTCGATCTTTTTCGGCTTCTGGAATGGAATTCTCGGCATCGGCCGACCCCTACTTGGAGAACAGCTCGACGATGAGCTGCTCCTGAACGGGGATCTGGATGTCCTCCCGGAGCGGCTGCCCCCGCACAACTCCCCGCTTCTCGTCGGGCACCACTTCGAGCCACGGCGGGACCTGCCCCCGGCCGGCGTTCAAATTCTCCACCACGCGCTCCTGGAGCTTGGAGGTGGGGCGCAGCTGGACCGCCTCGCCGACCTTCACGAGGTAGGAGGGGATCGTCACCTTGCGCCCGTTGACCTGGAAGTGGCCGTGGGCCACCATCTGGCGCCCCTCCCGGCGCGAGGCCGCGAAGCCCAGGCGGAACACCACGTTGTCCAGCCGCCGCTCCAGGAACTTCAAGAGGTTCTCGCCGGTGATGCCTTTCTCCCCCTCCGCCCAGGCGAAGTACTTGCGGAACTGCTGCTCGAGGACGCCGTAAATCCGCTTGGCTTTCTGCTTCTCGCGGAGCTGGACGCCGAAGGGCGTGAGCTTCCCCCGGTTGAGGCCGTGCTGGCCCGGCGGGTAGTTCCGGCGCTCGATGGCGCACTTCTCGGTGAAGCAGCGGGCGCCCTTCAGGAAGAGCTTGATGCCCTCGCGCCGGCACTGCCGACAGGCCGCGTCTCTGTATCGCGCCAACGAATCTCCTCCTACACTCGCCGCCGCTTGGGCGGGCGGCAGCCGTTATGCGGAACTGGGGTGACGTCCCGGATCGCCGTGATCTCGAGCCCCACGGCCTGGAGCGACCGGATGGCCGCCTCGCGCCCGGCGCCCGGCCCCTTCACGTAGACCTCCACCTGCTTAAGCCCCACCTCCATGGCCTTGCGGGCGGCGTTCTCGGCAGCCGTCTGGGCGGCGAACGGCGTGCTCTTGCGGGATCCCTTGAACCCCGCGCTGCCGGCGCTGGCCCAGGCCACCACGTTGCCCATCTTGTCCGTCAGCGTCACGATCGTGTTGTTGAAGGTGGCCTGGACGTGGGCGATCCCGACCCGGACCTCCTTCCGCTCCTTCTTGCGGCCGACTTTCTTCCGTGGAACCGGCGGCTTGGCGGCTTCGGCCATGGCTTACGCTCCCGCCTTCTTCGGCGCCGCGGCGGGGGCCGGCGCCGCGGCGGCCGGCTTTTTCTTCACCATCACGCCCCGGCGCGGGCCCTTGCGCGTCCGCGCGTTGGTGTGCGTGCGCTGGCCCCGGACCGGCAGACCCTTCCGGTGCCGGATCCCGCGGTAGCAGCCGATGTCCATCAACCGCTTGACGTTCATGGAGACCTCGCGGCGCAGGTCGCCCTCCACCTTCATCTCGCGCTCGATCATCTCCCGGACCCGGGCGGTCTCGTCCGTGCTCCAGGCCTTCACCCGCTTGTCGGGATCCACGTTGGCCTGCACCAGGATCCGCCGCGACGCCCGGCGCCCGATCCCGTAGATGTACGTGAGTGCGACCTCTCCCCGCTTGTCGGCCGGTAGATCAACTCCCGCTACCCGCATACTTTCTCTCCTTCTCCCTGTTCGAGCGCCGGCTTCGCCGGCGCAACCCCGTTCTGGGGGAGGCCTCGGAGGGGGCCGTCGAGGCCCCCTCCGACTATTTAAACCTGTACGTGATCCGGCCCCGGGTCAGGTCGTACGGGCTCAACTCCACCTTGACCCGGTCGCCCGGAAGAATCCGAATGAAGTTCATCCGCATCTTGCCCGACACGTGGGCCAGCACCTTGTGCCCGTTGTCCAGCTCTACCCTGAACATGGCGTTGGGCAGCGGCTCGACCACCGTTCCTTCGACTTCGATCGCGTCTTCTTTCGTCATCGCGTCAGTATGTCCGGGCCATTTTCGGTGATGGCCACCGTATGCTCGAAATGGGCGGCCAGGCTCCCATCCTCCGTCACCGCGGTCCACCGGTCCGGCAGGATCCGGACCTCCCAGCCGCCCATCGTCACCATCGGCTCGATGGCCAGCACCATCCCGGGCTTCAGCAGGGGCCCGCGGCCGGCCTCGCCGAAGTTGGGGATCTGGGGATCCTCGTGGAGCTCGCGGCCGATGCCGTGCCCGACGAAAGCCCGCACCACCGAGAAGCCGTGCCGCTCCACGTGCTCCTGGACGGCGTGCGAGATATCGCCGAGGCGGCGGCCCGGGCGGCACTGGTCCACGCCCCGCTCGAGGCTCTCCTGGGTGACGTCCAGCAGCTGCTGGACCCGTGGGGGCACCTCCCCCACGGCCAGGGTGAACGCGCAGTCGGCGTAGTACCCATCCACGATACACCCGAGGTCAAGCCCGATGATGTCCCCCTCCTTGAGCCGGCGGGCGGGCGACGGGATCCCGTGAACCACCTCCTCGTTGATCGAGGTGCAGACCGTGGCCGGAAATCCCCGGTACCCCTTGAAGGCCGGCTTGGCGCCCTTCTCCTCGATGAAGGTCTCGACCTCCCGGTCGATCTCCGCCGTCGAGATGCCGGGCTTCACGAAGGCCCGCAGGCGCTCCCTCACCTCGGCCAGGATCCGGCCGCCGGCCCGCATGAGGGCGATCTCCCGGGGGGACTTCAGGATGATCATGCCGCCGTATTGCCCCCCGCGGCACGGCGGATCGCGCTGCCGATCTCCTGCGGGGAACCCTCCCCGCGGATCGCGGTCAACAGCCCCCGGCTCCGGTAATACTCGAGCAGCGGCGCCGTCTGGGCGGCATGGACCTCGAGCCGGCGCCGGACCGCGGCCTCGCTGTCGTCCTCGCGCTGATAGAGCTCTCCCCCGCAGCGATCGCAACGCCCCGCGCGCTTCGGCGGGGAGAACTCGACGTGGTACGGGTGCTCGCACTGGCGGCACATCCGCCGCCCCGTCAGCCGGCGCAGCAGCTCCTGCTCCGAGACCTCGAAGTAGATCACCCGCTCGACGGCTAGCTCCCGGTCCTTGAGGAGCCGCTCCAGGGCCTCGGCCTGGGCCAGCGTCCGGGGGAACCCGTCGAGGATGAACCCCTTCTGGGCATCCGGGGCGTCGAGCCGCTCGGCCACCAATCCCACGACCACGTCGTCCGGGACCAGCGCGCCCCGGTTCATGTACGACTTGGCCTCCAGCCCAAGCCGGGTCCCCCTGGCCGCGGCCTCCCTCAGCATGTCCCCCGTGGCGATCTGGGGAATCCCCTGCTCGCCGGCCAGCGTCCGCGCCTGCGTTCCCTTGCCCGCTCCCGGCGGCCCCAGAAAGATGAGCCGCATACCTTACCCTCGGAGGGGGGCTCCGCCCCCCTTCCGAATCCTCCCCCCTCGGATTGCGCGGGCGGAGCCCGCGCTCGAACCTCCGTCCGCGCAGTACGTCCGGCCCCTCAGGAGCGCAAACGACGTCCACATGGGCTTAGGCCGGGACGCCCCGGGGCTTCCGGCGGAGGAACCCCTCGTAGTGGCGCATCAGGAGGTGCGACTCCATCTGGCGGACCGTGTCGAGCGCCACCCCCACCACGATCAGGAGACTCGTGCCCCCGAAGTAGAAGGGCACGTTGAACCACCGGATGAGCAGGTCCGGGAGGATCGAGATCAGCGCCAGGAAAACCGCCCCCGGCAGGGTGATCCGCGTCAGCGTGCGGTCGATGTACTCGGCGGTCTTCTTCCCGGGGCGGACGCCCGGGATGAACCCCCCGTACTTCTTCATGTTGTCGGCCAGGTCGATGGGGTTGAAGACGATGGCGGTGTAGAAGTAGGTGAAGAAGATGATGAAGCCCGCGTACAGGAGCGTGTAGGTGAAGGCTCCCGGCGAGAGCGAATCCGAGATCGCCTTCATCCACGGGTGCGGGATGAACTGGGCCAGGGTGGCGGGAAAGAGGATGATGGAAGAGGCGAAGATCACCGGGATGACGCCCGCCGTGTTGACCCGGAGCGGGATGTGGGTGGACTGCCCACCGTAGATCCGGCGGCCGACGACGCGCTTGGCGTACTGGACCGGGATCTTGCGCTGCCCCTCCTGCATGAGCACCACGGCGGCGGTCACCAGCACCATCATCACCACGAGGGCGCCGAAGACGAACAGCTTCAGCTCACCCGACGAGATCAGGGTGTACGAGGCCACCACCGCGGAGGGCAGGCGCACCACGATCCCCGCCATGATGATCAGCGAGATCCCGTTGCCGATCCCCTTCTCCGAGATCTGCTCCCCGAGCCACATGATGAGGGCGGTGCCGGTGGTGAGGGTGAGCATGGTCAGGAGCCGGAAGCCCCAGCCGGCCACGGGCACGACGGCCGCCCCGTCGGGCGCCCGCATCCCCTCCAGCCCGACGGCGATCCCCATGGACTGGACCGCGGAGAGGAGAATGGTGCCGTACCGCGTGTACTGGGTGATCTTCTTCCGCCCCGCCTCGCCCTCCTTCGCCAGGCGCTCCAGGGCCGGGATGACCACCGTCAGGAGCTGGAGGATGATCGACGCCGAGATGTACGGCATGATGCCCAGGGCGAACACCGTCAGCCGGCGGAGGTTGCCCCCCGAGAAGAGATCCACCATCCCGAGGAGCGTGCCCTGGGCCTGGTCGAAGATGAGCGAGAGCGCATGTCCGTCGACGCCCGGAGTCACGACGTGGGCACCGACCCGGTAGGCGGCGAGCAGGCCAAAGGTGATGAACAGCCGGCGCTTGAGCTCGGGGATCTTGAAGATGTTCTGGAAACTCTGGAGCCCCTCGATCATGCCGGCAGCACCTCGACCGTCCCCCCCGCCGCCTCGACCTTCCGCTTCGCCGAGGCACTGACGGCGTGGACCTTCACGGTCAGGCCCCGGGCGAGCTCGCCGTCGCCGAGGAGCTTCACGAGGCCGCGCTCCGCCTTCTTGATGAGCCCGGCCTCCGCGAGCCGGTCCGGGTCCACCACGCTCCCGGCTGCGAAGGGCTCCAGCGCGTTCAGGTTCACGACGGCGTAGACCCGCCGCTCCCGCGGGGTGAAGCCGCGCTTGGGCACGCGCCGGAAGAGGGGCATCTGCCCGCCCTCGAAGCCGGCGCCCTTGCCGCCCCCCGCGCGCGCCTTCTGGCCCTTGTGGCCCTTGCCGGCGGTCTTGCCGTGACCGGAGCCGGGGCCGCGCCCGACGCGCTTGGGGCCCTTCTTCGCTCCGGGAGCCGGGTGGAGCTGATCAAGCCTCATCGGTTTCCTTCACCTGGACGCAGTGGACCACGCGCGCGATCATCCCGCGAATCCCGGGCGTGTCGGCGTGAACGGCCGTCTGGCGAATCCGCCGAAGGCCCAGCGCCCGGGCCGTCGCCTCCTGCCTCGGCGAGAGACCGATCAGACTCCGGACGAGCGTGACCTTAAGCTTCTTGCCTGGCAAGTTCCGCCTCCGCCCCTTCCTCGGTCCGCTTCCGCACCGCGTACATGTCCTGGAGCTGCTTGATCCGCCGGAGCGCGTCCAGCGTGGCTTTCAGGACGTTGTGGGGATTGTTGGAGCCCAGGGTCTTGGTCAGGATGTCCTGCACACCCGCGGCTTCCAGCACTGGGCGCACTGCGCCGCCGGCGATGACGCCGGTTCCGGGCACGGCCGGCTTCAGGAAGACGCGGCCCGCGCCGAAATGCCCGATGATTTCGCAGGGGATCGTCGTGTCCTTCAGGGGCACGTAGATCAGCTCCTTCTTGGCGTGCTCCACGGCCTTTCGGATCGCCTCGGGAACCTCGCGGGCCTTGCCGAGCCCCACCCCGACGTGACCTCGCCCGTCCCCGACCACCACGAGCGCGGTGAAGGAGAAGCGGCGGCCGCCCTTCACCACCTTGGCGACGCGGTTGATGGACACCACCCGGTCTGTCAGTTCCAATGCGCTCGGATCGATCTTCGCTTCAGCCACCGCTCACCTCGTTCCTGACGTTAGAATTGGAGCCCTGCGCTCCTGGCAGCCTCGGCCAGAGCCTTCACCCGGCCGTGGAATTGGTATCCGCCCCGGTCGAAGACGACCCGCTCGATGCCGTGCGCCTTGGCCTTCTGCGCGACCAGCTCCCCGACCAGCTTGGCCGCCGCCGCGTTTCCCCCGGTCTTGAGTTTCTCGCTGAATTCCGGAGACCGGCTACCAACCGCGACGAGCGTCTTTCCTCCCTCGTCGTCGATGAGCTGGGCGTAGATGTGCTTCAGGCTCCTGAAGACGGAGAGGCGCGGACGCGCGGCCGTTCCCCGCACGCGCTGCCGGACCCGGAGATGCCGGATCTTCCGTCCCTCGACCTTGACGCTCGTCAGCACGGCCGCCTCTATTTCGGCGTCGCCGCGGCGGCGCCGGCCTTCTTGCCGACCTTCCGCCGGATGACTTCATCGGCGTACTTCACGCCCTTGCCCTTGTAGGGATCCGGCTCCCTCAGCGACCGGAGCCGCGCGGCGGTCTGCCCCAGCAGGCCCTTGTCGGCGCCCCTGAGCGTGACGAGGACGTTTCGCTCCACCTCCGCCTGGATGCCCTCCGGGAGAGGGAACACGACCGGGTGGGAGTAGCCCAGGGCGAGCTGAAGGTTCTTCCCCTGGAGCTGGGCCCGGTAGCCGATGCCGACGATTTCCAGCTTTTTCTCGAACCCCTGGCTCACGCCCTGGACCATGTTCGCCAGGAGGGAGCGGGTGAGGCCGTGGAGCGCCCGCGCGCTCCGGTGGTCCGCGGTTCGCCCCACCTGGAGCTGGCCGTCCTTCACCTCGACCGTCAGCACGCCCGGCACCGAGTGGGAGAGCTTCCCCTTCGGTCCCTCAACCCTGACCTCGGGCCCCTCGACGGCGACACGAACGCTCGTGGGAATCGGGATCGGCTTTCGTCCGATGCGAGACACGGTGGTCGCCTACCAGACGTGGGCGAGCACTTCGCCGCCCACCTTCAGCTTCCGGCTCTCCCGATCCGTGAGCACGCCCCTGGAGGTGGAGAGGATCGTGAGCCCCATCCCCCCCAGGATCGAGGGGATCCTGTCCGACGCGACGTACACCCGGCGGCCCGGCGTCGAGACCCGGACCATGCCGGAGATCATCTTCTCGTTGCTGGGGCCGTACTTGAGATAGACGCGCAGGGTCCCCTGCTTGCGATCCTCGATCACGCGGAAGTTCCGGATGAACCCCTCCGCCTTCAGGATCCCGGCGATCCTCACCTTCAGCTTCGACGCGGGGATGTCCACCTTCTCGTGCTCCGCCCGGCTCGCGTTGCGGATGCGCGTCAGCATGTCGGCAATGGGATCCGTCATCATGTCTCGCCCTCTCCTACCAGGACGCCTTGATCACGCCCGGAACCTCGCCCTTCAAGGCCAGCTCCCGGAAGCAGATCCGGCACATCTCGAACTTCCGGAGGACCCCCCGGGGCCTCCCGCACAGCTTGCAGCGGCGGTACGCCCGCGAGCTGAACTTCGGCGGGCGGAGGGCCTTGTTCACGAGCGCCTTCTTCGCCATCGCCTACTCCCTAAAAGGCATCCCGAGCTGCGTAAGGAGCGCTTTGGCTTCCTCGTCAGTCCGGGCGCTGGTCACGACGATCACGTCCATCCCGCGCATCTTGTCCACCTTGTCGTACAGGATCTCCGGGAAGATCACCTGCTCCTTGAGGCCCAGCGCGAAGTTGCCCCGGCCGTCGAAGGCCTTGGGCGACACGCCCCGGAAGTCGCGCACCCGGGGCAGGGCCACGTTGACCAGCCGGTCGAGAAACTCGTACATGCGTGCTCCCCGGAGGGTCACCTTGGCCCCGATGGGAACGCCCTCCCTCAGCTTGAAATTCGCGATGGACTTCTTGGCCCGCGTGATCACGGGCCGCTGCCCGGTGATCGCGATGAGGTCGGTGGTGGCGAAGTCCAGCGCCTTGGCGTTTTCCTTCCCTTCCCCCACGCCCATGTTGATCACGATCTTCTCCACCCGCGGGACCTGGAACGGGTTGGTGTAGCCCCGTTCCTTCATGAGCGCCGGGACCACGGCCTTCTTGAACCGCTCGAAGAGCCGCGGGGGGACCTTGCCGGCGGCCTTGGGCCGGGACGGGGGCGCCGGCGCCTCCTTGGGAGCCGCCGGGCCCTTCCCGCCCGCCTTCGGGGCCGCCTTCGCGGCCCCTGCCTTCTCCGCTTTCGCCATACGCGCCCTCAGGTCTTGTCGATCATTTCCCCGCACCGCTTGCAGACCCTCGCCTTCTTGCCTTCGGCGAGGGCGCGGATCCCGGTCCGGGTCGGCTGACCACACTTCCCGCACACCACCATTACGTTCGACAGGTTCAGCGTGCCCTCGCGCTCGATGATGCCCCCCTGGCGGAGCTTCTGGGTCGGGCGCTGGTGACGCTTGATCATGTTGACCTTCTCGACGATCACGCGCCGCCTGGTGGGCAGCACGATCAGCACCTTTCCGCGCTTGCCGCGCTCCTTGCCGGCGATGACCATCACAGTGTCGCCCTTCTTCACGTGCGCGCCCAGTGCCGCCATGGTCAGATCACTTCCGGAGCCAGCGAGATGATTTTCGTGAACTGCTTGTCCCTCAGCTCCCGCGCCACCGGTCCGAAGATCCGCGTGCCGATGGGATTGTTCTGCGGGTTCAGCAGCACCGCGGCGTTCCGATCGAAGCGGATGTAGGACCCGTCGGGCCGCCGGACCTCCTTCACCGTGCGCACGACCACGGCCCGGGCCACCTCGCCCTTCTTGACCGCACCGTCGGGCGCCGCCTCCTTGACCGCGACGATGATCGTGTCTCCCAGGCTGGCGTACTTCTTCTGCGAGCCCCCCATGACCCGGATGCACTGGACCTTCTTGGCCCCGGAGTTGTCGGCGACTTCGAGCATCGTCCTCGGCTGAATCACCGGAGGATCTCCCGAATGCGCCACCGCTTGTCCTTGGAGATCGGCTTGGTCTCTTCGATCAGCACCCGGTCTCCCACGCGGCTCGCGTTGGCCTCGTCGTGCGCCTTGAGCTTCTTCGAGCGGGTGATGACCCGCTGGTAGCGCCGGTGGCGGAACACGCGCTCGATCCGCACCACGCGGGTCTTCTGCATCCGGTCGCTCACGACGACGCCTTCCCGAGTCTTCCGTTCCACCCCCGAACCCTCCCCCGTCACGCGCTCCGCGCGAGACCGAGCCCGCGCTCGCGCAGAATCGTCTTGGCGCGGGCAAGGTCGCGCCGGGCCTCCACCACCCGGGCGGGGTTCTTCGCCACGCCCATGGAGAGCTGGAATCTCAGATTGAACAGCTCCTCGGTCAGCTCCTTGACCCGCTGCCGGAGCTCCTCGTCCGAAAGATCGCGCCACTTCGACGGCTTCATGGCTTAGACTCGCGCCCGGCTCACGACCTTGGTGGCGATGCCGAGCTTCTGTCCCGCGTGCCACAGGGCGTCCCGGGCGTCGGCCTCCGAGACTCCCTCCATCTCGTAGAGGATCCGGCCGGGCTTGACGACCGCCACCCAGGCCTCCGGGTTCCCCTTGCCCTTCCCCATCCGCGTCTCCGCGGGCTTCTTGGTCACCGGCTTGTCGGGGAAGATGCGGATCCAGATTTTGCCGCCGCGCTTGAGCGAGCGCGCCAGGGAGACGCGGGCCGCCTCGATCTGCCGGTTGGTGATCCAGCCCGGCTCGATCGCCTTCAGGCCGAAGTCCCCGAACGCGAGGGTCGAGCCCCGGACGGCCAGGCCCTTCATCCGGCCACGCTGGGCCTTCCGGTACTTGACCCGCTTCGGCATCAACAGCCCCCCCATGCGCTATGCCTCGGTGACGGGCTGGGAGGGAAGGACCTCGCCCTTGAAGATCCACACCTTGACGCCGATGGCGCCGAACGTCGTGTGGGCTTCGGCGAGGCCGTAGTCGATGTCGGCTCGGATCGTGTGGAGCGGCACCCGTCCGTCCCGGTACCACTCCCGCCGGGCGATCTCGGCCCCCCCGAGGCGCCCGGCGCACGCGATCCTGATCCCGTCCGCACCGAGCCTCAGGGCGGACGTCACGGCCTTCTTCATCGCGCGCCGGAAGGCAACCCGTTTCTGGAGCTGGAGCGCAACGTTCTCAGCCACCAGCTGCGCGTCCAGCTCGGGGTGGATGACCTCCTCGATGTTGAGGTAGATCTCCTTGCCGGTCTTGGCCTGCAGCTCGTTCTTGAGCTTCTCCACCTCCGACCCCTTGCGCCCGATGATGATGCCGGGCCGCGCCGTGTGGATCGTGATCCGCGCCCGGTTGGCCGACCGCTCGATGTCGATCCGCGAGATCCCCGCATGGTAGAGGGACTGCTTGATGTAGCGGCGGATCTTCACGTCCTCGTGCAGGAGCGCGGCGTATCCCTTGGTCGCGAACCAGCGCGAGCTCCACGTGCGCGTGGCTCCCAGTCGGAACCCGACCGGATGCGTCTTCTGTCCCATGCTTACCCCTTCCGCGCCGCGCGGGCGCGCGCCGTCCGAGGCCGACTGGTACCGCCCCGCTCGCCCGTCGCCCCCGGGCCCGCCTCGTCGCTCAATACGATGGTGAGATGGCTCGTCCGGTGCCGGATGAAGAAGGCGCGCCCCATGGCGCGGGGCTGGACCCGCTTCATCGACGGACCGCCGTCGGCGACCGCCTGCACGATCCTGAGGTCGTCCAGGGTCCGGACCTGGTGGTTGTGCTCGGCGTTGGCGATGGCCGACCGGAGGACTTTCTCCACCAGGCGCGCCGCGCCCCGCCGGATGAACGGGAGAATCTGGAGCGCCTCTGACACGCGCTTGCCCCGCACCTGGTTCAGCACGAGGCGCGCCTTCGCGGGGGGCACCCTCACGAATCGCGCCACCGCCTTCGTTTTCATCAGTTACTGTTCCTCCGAGCCATGGCGAGAACCGAGCAGCCCAAGGCCCGAGGGAGGAGCCGACCGGAGCGTACGCGGTTGTACGTGAGGATCGGCTCCGACCGAGAACGCCGGGATGCGACGGTTATCGGCATGGCTCAGGTCTTGACCTCGGTGGTGGCTTTCTGGGCGGACCCGTGGGCCCTGAAAGTCCGCGTCAGCGCGAACTCGCCGAGCCGATGCCCCACCATGTTCTCCGTGATGTACACGGGAATGAACTTTTTGCCGTTGTGAACCGCCAGGGTGTGCCCGACGAACTCAGGTATGATCGTGGACCGCCGGGACCAGGTCTTCAGCACCTTCTTCTGGCGGGAGCGGTTCATCTCCTCCACCCGCGCCGCCAGCGTCTCGTCGACGTACGGTCCTTTCTTGACTGATCGTCCCATCCTGCGTCCCCTTACTTCTTCCGGCGCGCCACGATGTAGCGGTCGGAGAGCCCGGCCTTGCGGGTCTTGTACCCCTTGGTGGGCTTCCCCCACGGCGTCATCGGGTGGTTGCCCTTCCCCCGGCCCTCGCCGCCGCCCATCGGATGATCCACCGGATTCATGGCGGTGCCGCGTACCGTGGGGCGGAACCCGCGCCATCGGACCCGCCCGGCCTTCCCGACCGAAATGTTCTCGTGATCCAGGTTCCCGACCTGGCCGACGGTGGCCATGCAGTTCAGCCGCACCATGCGGATCTCCCCCGAGGGGAGCTTGACCTGGGCGTGATCCCCTTCCTTGGCCAGGAGCTGGGCCTGGGAGCCGGCGCTCCGGCAGAGCTGGGCGCCCTTGCCCGGCTCGAGCTCCAGGTTGTGGACCATGGTCCCGAGGGGAATGTTCCTGATCGGCAGCGCGTTCCCGGGCAGGATGTCGGCCTGGGGGCCCGACATCAGGGTCTGCCCCACCTCCACGCCCAGGGGCGCGATGATGTAGCGCTTCTCGCCGTCCCGGTAGTGGAGGAGCGCGATGCGGGCGGAGCGGTTGGGATCGTACTCGATCGCCGCGACCTTCGCCGGGACGCCCCACTTCTCCCGCCGGAAGTCGATCACCCGGAACTGGCGTTTGTGGCCCCCGCCCCGGTGCCGGACCGTGATCCGCCCGTAGACGTTCCGCCCGTCGGTCCGGCGCTTCGGCCGGAGCAGGCTCTTCTCCGGGCCCTTGCGCGTAATCTCCTCGCCCGTGAGGAGGGTCATGTAGCGCCGGGCCGGCGACGTCGGTTTCAGGATCTTGATGCCCATGGCTCAGACGCCCTCGACGAGCTCGATCTTGTGGCCCGGCGCGAGCGTCACCACGGCCTTCTTCCACGACGGCCGGCGCCCCTGATGCCGCCCCATCCGCTTGAGCTTTCCCTCCATGGTGGAGGTCCTGACGGCACTGACCTTCACATTGAAGATCGCCTCCACGGCCTGGCGGATCTCGACCTTGTTCGCGTCCGGGACGACTTGGAAGGTGACGGTGTTGTGCTCCTCCTTCAGGCGCATGCTCTTTTCCGTCATGAGCGGCCGCACCACCACCTGACGTGCCTCCCTCATCGCACCAGCTCCTCTTGGAGCGCCAGCAGCGCGTCCCGCTCGAACAGTACCTGGGGATGGCGGAGCAGCTGGTAGACGGACACCTGAGACGGAGTCTCAACGGTCAGCCACGGCACGTTCCGCGAGGCGCGGGCCAAGGGCTCGGCCACTTGCTGAACCACCAGGAGCGTGGGAATGGGCTTGAGGTTGAAGCTCGCCAGGCGGCGGGCCAGCCCCTTCGTCTTGGGCTCGGCCAGATCCAGCCGCTCGACCACGGTGAGCTCCCCCCTGTTCGCGGTGTCCGCCAGCGCGGCCCGGAGCGCCTCCCGCCGCGCCTCCCGGGGCATCCGCTGGGTGTAGTCGCGGGGCGTGGGGCCGAAGACCGTCCCGCCCTTTCGCCACTGGGGTGCCCGGATGGAGCCCTGACGGGCCCGTCCCGTCCCCTTCTGTTTCCAGGGCTTCCGTCCGCCCCCGGAGACCTCGCTGCGGCCCTTCGTGTCATGGGTGCCGGCGCGGAGGGCCGCCAGCTCCCGCGTGACCGCCTGATGCAGCAGCGGGACCCTCACCTCGACGCCGAAGACCTCGGGCTTGAGCTCGAGGGTTTCCTTCGGCTTTCCGGTCTGATCGAGAACGGCGACCTGGGGCATGCCTACTCCGCCTTCCGCTGCCGCTGCTGGGCTTTCGTGAGTTTGACGCTCTTCCGCACCACCACGAGGCTCCCGATGGGCCCGGGCACTGCGCCCCGTACCACCAAGAGGTTCTGCTCGGGGAACACGCGGATGACCCGCACGTTCAGCACGGTTCGATGATCCCCGCCCATCCGGCCGGGGAGATGGTGGCCGGGCCAGACCCGGGACGGATCGGACGAGGCGCCGATGGACCCCGGCGCCCGGTGGAACATCGACCCGTGGGTGGCGTCGCCGCCGTACCAGCCGTAGCGCCTGACGCCGCCCTGGAATCCCTTCCCCTTGGAGACACCGCTGACGTCCACCAGCTCGTCGGGGGAGAACATCTCCACGGTCAGCGTCTGGCCCACCGTGTAGCCGTCCACCTTCTCGAGCCTGAGCTCCCTCAGCACACGAAGATTCGGGATACCCGCTTTCTTGAAGTGGCCGGCCTGGGGCTTCGTGACGTTCTTCTTCTTCGGCTCGAACCCCAGCTGCAGCGCGTTGTAGCCGTGCCGCGCCTTTTCCCGCACCTCCACCACCGGACAGGGACCGGCCTGGATCACGGTGACCGGAACGTGCTTGCCGTCCTCCCCGAAGACCTGGGTCATCCCCATCTTCCGGCCGATCAGTCCCTCTTTCAGCGCCACGTCGTCCCTCAGAGCTTGAGTTCTACGTCAACGCCGGAGGGCAGGTCGAGTTTCATCAAGGCGTCCACGGTCTGGGGGGTGGGATCGAGGATGTCGAGCAGCCGCTTGTGGGTCCGCATCTCGAACTGCTCCCGGGAGGTCTTGTCCACGTGGGGGGAGCGCAGCACGGTCCACCGATTGATGATGGTCGGCAGCAGCACCGGCCCCGACACGCGGGCGCCCGTCCGCCTCACGGTCTCCACGATCTCCTTGACCGAGCGGTCGAGGAGCCGGTGATCGTACGCCTTCAGGCGAACGCGGATCTTCTGATCTTGGGTGATCGTGACCATACCCGCCTACTCGGAGATGTCGGCGACGACGCCGGCCCCCACCGTCCGGCCCCCCTCCCGGATCGCAAACCGCAGCTCCTTCTCCAGCGCGATCGGCGTGATCAGCTCCACGCTCATCGCCACGTTGTCCCCCGGCATCACCATCTCCACCCCACTGGGCAGCGTGCACACCCCCGTCACATCCGTCGTCCGAAAGTAAAACTGCGGCCGGTACCCGTTGAAAAACGGCGTGTGCCGCCCCCCCTCCTCCTTCGTGAGCACATACACTTCCGCTTTGAATGTCCGGTGCGGTTTGATCGACCCCGGCTTGGCCAGCACTTGCCCCCGCTCGACTTCGTCCTTATCAATGCCCCGCAACAGCGCCCCGATATTATCCCCCGCCTGCCCCTCGTCCAAGAGCTTCCGGAACATCTCCACCCCCGTCACCACCGTCTTCCGCGCCTCCGCCGCCATCCCCACGATCTCCACCTCGTCCCCCACCTTCACGATCCCCCGCTCCACCCGCCCGGTGACCACGGTCCCCCGGCCCGTAATGGAGAATATGTCCTCGATCGGCATCAGAAAGGGCTTGTCCACCGGCCGCGGCGGCGTCGGAATGTAGCTGTCCACCGCCTCCATCAGCTTCCAGATGCACTCGGCCGCCTTCGCGTCCTCCGGCTTCTCCATCGCCCCCAGCGCCGAGCCCCGCACCACCGGAATCGCGTCCCCCGGAAACTGGTACTTCTTCAACAGCTCCCGCACCTCCAGCTCCACCAGGTCCAAGATCTCCGGGTCGTCCACCATGTCCACCTTGTTCATGAACACCACCAGGTGCGGCACGTTCACCTGCCGCGCCAGCAGCACGTGCTCCCGCGTCTGGGGCATCGGCCCGTCGTTGGCCGCCACCACCAGGATCGCCCCGTCCATCTGCGCCGCCCCCGTGATCATGTTCTTGATGTAGTCCGCGTGCCCCGGACAGTCGATGTGCGCGTAGTGCCGCTTCGCCGTCTCGTACTCCACGTGCGCCACCGCAATCGTGATCCCCCGCTCCCGCTCCTCCGGGGCGTTGTCGATCGACCCGAAGTCCCGCACCGCCACCTTCTTGTCCTTCGTGTGCAGCACCTTCGTGATCGCGGACGTCAGCGTCGTCTTGCCGTGATCGATGTGCCCGATCGTCCCCACGTTCACGTGCGGCTTCGTCCGCTCGTACTTCGCCTTGGCCATTCCTGACTCCCCCCGTTCTGCTATCGGTTCAGTGGCGCGACATTTCTCGCAGGCTCGCCTCGGACGGCGGGACGCGTCGGGTTTCGCTCGCCTCGCCCGCTGGGGCCCCAGCCCCGCGACGTCCT
>LDXP01000005.1 GCA_001443385.1 Candidatus Rokubacteria bacterium CSP1-6 | reverse complement strand
CGGGCTCGGTCGCCCGGCTGGAGCTGGCGCCGCCGACCGCTCGGCGATGACCCGGCGGCGTGTGGCCATGGAGACTCTGCTCGAGGCGCTTGGGATGAAGACGGTGCTGGGATGGCTGCCCGAGGCCGTCACGGGTCTCGCCTACGATTCGCGGGCCGTGACGAAGGGAGACCTGTTCGTCGCGGTCCCCGGGCTCAAGCGCGACGGGCGTCTCTACATCCCGGAGGCGCTGGACCGGGGGGCGGCGGCGGTGGTGACCGAGGGCGAGGATCCCCTCGCCGGGTCGAGCCACGGCCGCATCCTCGTGCCGTCGGCACGGGAAGCCATGGCGCGGCTGGCCGATCGATTCTTCGACCACCCGTCGGGGGCGCTGACGGTCGTGGGGATCACGGGGACGAACGGGAAGACGACGACCTCCTATCTGGTGGAGGCACTGCTGCGGGGCCGGGGGGTGAGGACCGGCATCGTCGGAACGATCCAGTATCGGGTCGGCGACGAGCCGGTGCCGGCCGGCCAGACGACGCCCGAGGCGCTGGAGCTTCAGGGGCTCCTGGCCCGGATGGTGGAAGCCGGGGTGAAGGGCGTGGCGATGGAGGTCTCCTCCCACGCGCTGGCGCTCCACCGGGCGGACGGCATCGACTTCGACGTGGCGGTGTTCACCAACCTCACCCAGGATCACCTGGACTTCCACGGCACGCTCGAGGCGTACCGCCGGGCCAAGCGGCGGCTCTTCGAGCTGCTCGCCGTCTCGCCGAAGCATGATCGCTGGGCGGTCATCAACCTGGACGACCCCGTGGGCCCCGGCATGGTGGAAGGGCTCCCGCTGCGGACTCTCGGCTACGGTCTCCGGCCCTCGGCCCGGGTCCGTCCCTTGGAGCACGCCTCGACTCTGGACGGGATCAGGATGGCAGTCGAGACTCCCTCCGGCCGCCTCGACGTGGCCTCGCCGCTCATCGGCGAGCACAACGTCATGAACCTTCTCGCCGCGTGCGCGGTGGGCGTGGCCCTCCGGATGGAGCCGGCCGCCATCGGCAGCGCCCTCGCGACGGTGGCCGCCGTCCCGGGACGCTTCGAGCGGGTGGAGGCGGGGCAGCCGTTTCTCGTCGTGGTGGACTATGCGCATACTCCCGATGCCCTGGAACGCGTTCTTACCACCGCGCGCCGCCTCACCCGCGGCCGCCTGGGCGTTGTCTTCGGCTGCGGCGGCGACCGGGATCGAGGGAAGCGCCCCATCATGGGCGGGATCGCCGCGCGGCTCGCCGACCGGGTGTGGGTGACCTCGGACAACCCGCGGAGCGAGGATCCGCTGGCCATCATCAAGGAGGTCGTCGCCGGCGTCGGCGCCGTGTGGCCCGACTTGGAGCGCTGTGCTATGATCCCGGACAGGCACGCCGCCATCAGAGCCGCACTCGATTGGGCCCGCTCGGGCGACCTTCTCGTCATCGCCGGCAAGGGCCACGAGACCTACCAGATCATCGGCCGAGAAGCCTTTCCCTTCGACGACCGGGCGGTGGTTCGTCAAATCCTCGTTGAGCGCGTGCCATAAGGAGAGCTATGTCGCTGCTCACCGTGCGGGAACTGGTTCGAGCCACCCGCGGAGCCCTGATCGGGGGCGACCTGGGGGTGCCCGTGACCGGTGTCAGCATCGACAGCCGGAGCCTCGCGGTCGGCGAGGCGTTCTTCGCCATCCGCGGCTATCGCCTGGACGGTCATGCCTATGTCAGGGACGCCGCCGCGCGGGGCGCCTCCTGCCTGGTGGTCCACGCGCTGCCGGACGAGATCCCGCTCGACGTCCCGGTGATCCTGGTCGACGATACGACGCGGGCTCTGGGGCGCCTCGCCCTCTTCCATCGGAGCCGGTTCGCGGTGCCCGTCGTCGCTGTCACGGGCTCGAACGGGAAGACGACGACCAAGGAGATGATCGCCGCGATCCTGGCCGGCCTCGGCCCCGTGCTGAAGCCGGAGGGGAGCTTCAACAACCAGTGGGGGCTTCCCCTGACCCTCCTGCGCCTGACGCCCGAGCATCGGGCGGTGGCGCTGGAGCTGGGAGCGAGCCGGCGGGGAGACATCGGGGCCCTGGCCGAGATCAGCCGGCCCACCGTGGGCGTGGTGACGACCGTGTCGAGCGCTCACACGGAATTCCTGGACTCCCTCGAAGGGGTGCAGCGGGAGAAGGCGACGCTCGTCGAAGCCATCCCTCCCGACGGGCGGGTCGTCCTCAACGCGGACGACGGGCGGGTGATCGCCATGGCCGCTCTGAGCCGGGCGCCCGTGTTGACCTTCAGCGCGCGCGGGGCGGCCGACGTCAGGGCCGTCGGGGCGCCCGACGAGACCACCGGCGGGCTGGCCTTCACCCTGGACATCGGAGGCGCTCGCCGCTCGGTCAGTCTCTCATTCGCCGGCAGACACAACGTGGCCAACGCCCTGGCCGCCGCGGCGGCAGGCTGGGCGGTGGGGCTCTCGCCGGCCCAGATCGTGAAGGGGCTCGAGGCGGCGCGGCCCCCCAAGGGGCGCTGCGTCTGGCGCCGGGCCGGCGCGCTCCGGATCCTGGATGACACGTACAACGCCAATCCCGCCTCCGTCCTGGCCGCCCTCGGCACGCTCCAGGCGGCGCGCGACGCCCGGCGGCTCGTTGTGGTCCTGGGCGACATGCTGGAACTCGGGGCGATCGGCGAGGAGGCCCACCGCAGGATCGGCCGCGCCGTGGCCGCGACGGGGGCGGCCGAGCTCATCGCCACCGGGCCCCTCATGCGGCTGGCGGTCGGGGCTGCCCGCGAGGCGGGCCTCGCCGAGAGCCATCACGCCCCCACCTTCGAGGACACGGTGGCGCTGCTCCTCAAGCGCCTCGCGCCGGGGGACGCCGTGCTCGTGAAGGGCTCGCGCGGGATGGGGATGGAGCGGGTGGTGGACGCGCTCGTGGCGCGGCTGGGGGGAGGCGAATGAGGGATGTTTTATCATCTCCTCGTGCCGTTCGCCAAGGAGCACATCTTCTTCAACGTCTTCCGGTACATCACCTTCCGGGCGGCCATGGCGACGGTCACGGCCTTGGTCTTGTCTTTCGTCCTGGGACCCTGGCTGGTGCGAACGCTCCGCGCGCGTCAGGCGGGTGGCGAAACGATTCGAGCGGACACGCCGGAGCGTCATCGCGCGAAGGCCGGCACCCCGACCATGGGGGGGATCTTGATCCTCGTCGCGGTCCTCGCCTCCACCCTGCTGTGGGCGAACCTCAAGAATCGCTACGTCTGGATGATCGTCCTGATCACCGCCGGGCTGGGGCTCATCGGGCTGCTCGACGACATCCGGAAGCTCCGGACCAAGAGGGGGCTCTCGACCAAGCAGAAGTTCGGCGCCCAGGTCCTGCTGGTGGCCGCGCTGCTCCTGTCCCTCTACCTGTTCCCGGTGGACGGCTTCTCGACCCGGCTGGCCATTCCGTTCTTCAAGGGCTGGCTCGTGGACCTCGGCTGGTTCTGGATTCCCTTTGCGCTGCTCGTCATCGTCGGCGCCTCCAACGCCGTGAACCTGACGGATGGGCTCGACGGGCTGGCCATCGGGCCCGTCATCATGGCCGGCGGCGCGTTCGCCATCCTCGCCTACCTGACCGGCAACTTCATCGCCGCCGAGTACTTGAAGATCCCGAACGTCAAGGGCGCGGGGGAGCTGACGATCTTCTGCGGGGCGCTGGTGGGCGCGAGCCTGGGGTTTCTCTGGTTCAACAGCTATCCGGCGCAGGTCTTCATGGGCGACGTGGGGTCGCTGGCGCTGGGGGGCGCGATCGGCGGCCTCGCCGTCCTGACCAAGGCGGAGCTCCTGCTGCCCCTGATCGGCGGGCTCTACGTGGTCGAGGCCGGGTCGGTGATCATCCAGGTGGTCTCCTTCAAGCTCACCGGCCGGCGGGTCTTCCGCATGGCCCCGCTGCATCACCACTACGAGCTGGCGGGATGGGCGGAGCCCAAGATCATCGTGCGCTTCTGGATCGTCTCCTTCGTCCTCGCGCTCCTGGCGCTCACCACTCTGAAACTGAGGTAGGCAGGTGAACATTGCCCTGCTGGAGGAAACGGAGTTGTTGAGGGGACCGGCGTACCGCAAGTCGCTCGTGGGGCGGACGGTCTCGGTGGTCGGTCTCGCCCGGAGCGGCGTGGCCGCCTGCCGACTGCTCCGCCAGCTGGGAGCCGCCGTCCTCGCGTCCGACGCCAAGCCGCTCTCCGCGCTGGGCCGGGACGCGCTGGCGCTGGAGGCCGAAGGCGTCCGACTCTCGGCCGGCGGGCACCCGGCAGAAGCCTTCCGGGGCGCCCAGCTGGTCGTCGTCAGCCCCGGCGTGCCCACCGACCTCCCGGCCCTCCAGGAGCTGCGGCGCGCGGGCGTTCCCGTGATCGGCGAGCTCGAGCTGGCCTGGCGGGTGATGGAGGCCCAGGTCATCGCCATCACCGGGACCAACGGCAAGACGACGACCACGGCCCTGACCGGGGCGCTCCTGCGCGAGCAGATCCGCCCCGTCCTCGTGGCGGGCAACATCGGCACTCCGCTCTCGGCCCACGCCCTCACGTTCCCGCGGGACGGGATCGTGGTGGCGGAGGTGTCGAGCTTCCAGCTCGAGACCATGGAAATCTTCCACCCGCGGGTGGCCGCGATCCTGAACCTCACGCCGGACCACCTGGACCGGCACGGCACCTTCGAGCGGTACGTGGAGGCGAAGGCGCGGGTCTTCGCCCACCAGACCGACGCCGACTGCACGGTGCTGAACGCCGACGATCCGGCGACCGCGGCCCTCGCACGGCGAACGCCCGGCCGCGTGGTCTGGTTCAGCCGCACGAAGCCGCTGGATCCCGGCGTCTTCTGCCGGACGGATGGATCGTCGCCGAGCTCAACGGCCACGTGGAGCAGATCTGCCCCGTGAGCGAGGTCTTCCTGCGCGGCGCCCACAACCTGGAAAACGTGCTGGCCGCCACGGCCTGCTCGCTCTGGACCGGCATCGCGCCTGAGCCGCTTAGGCGCGCGATTGCCTTGTTCCGCGGTGTTGAGCACCGGATCGAGTGGGTCCGCGACCTCCAGGGCGTGGCGTACTACAACGACTCCAAGGGGACCAACGTCGCCTCGACGATCAAGGCCCTGGAGAGCTTCAGCGAGCCCGTGATCCTGATCGCCGGGGGGCGGGGGAAGGGACAGGATTTCACCTCCCTCGGGGCGGCAGCGCGGGGGCGAGTCCGGCGCGCGGTCCTGATCGGAGAGGATCGCGAAAAAATCATGCGCGGTCTGGGGGACACGGCGCCGTGCGTCTTCGCAACGTCCATGGAGGAGGCTGTGGGGATGGCGCGCGCGGTGGCGCGGCCCGGCGACGTCGTGCTGCTCTCGCCGGCCTGCGCCTCCTTCGACATGTTCGAGAACTTCGAGCACCGGGGCGCCGCGTTCAAGGCGGCGGTCCTGGCCTTCCGAGACGCCTGATGCCGAGGAAGCTGGTCCCGGACATGTGGCTCTTCGCGGCGGTCGTCGCGCTCGTGTCCGTGGGCGTCGTCATGGTCTACTCGGCCAGCGCCATCATCGCCGCCGATCGCTTCCACGATCCCTATTTCTTCTTGAAGAAGCAGCTCTTCTGGGCGGTGCTGGGCTTCGGCTGCCTCTGGGCGGCCATGACGGCGAACTACCGGATCCTCGAGCGGCTCATGCTGCCGCTGCTCGTCGTGTCGCTGGTCCTCCTGGTCCTGGTGCTGGTTCCCCCGTTCAGCCAGGAGATCAACGGCACACGCCGGTGGTTCCGCTGGGGCCCGGTCTCGTTCCAGCCCGCCGAGCTGGCGAAATTTTCCCTGGTGGTGTACCTGGCGCACTTTCTCACCCGCCGCCACGAGGTGGTGGAGAGCTTCTGGCTGGGCCTGCTGCCGCCGCTGCTGGTGGCGGGCAGCATGGCGGGGCTGGTG
This sequence comes from Candidatus Rokubacteria bacterium CSP1-6, assembly GCA_001443385.1. Lineage (GTDB taxonomy): Bacteria > Methylomirabilota > Methylomirabilia > Rokubacteriales > CSP1-6 > CSP1-6. The sequence goes on along the minus strand of LDXP01000005.1, from coordinate 67,890 downwards.
CTCCTCCAGCCGGACATGGGATCGAGCCTCACGCTGGTCGTGCTGGTCTTCTGCCTCCTCTTCCTTGCCGGCGGCCGCGTCCGGCAGATGACGCTGGTGGCCGCCTCGGCGCTCCCGCTCCTCGCCGTGGCGATCTACATGGCGCCGTACCGGCTGAAGCGGATCATGACGTTTCTGGATCCGTGGGCGGATCCGCGGGGAAGCGGGTTCCAGATCATCCAGTCCTACCTCGCGCTGGGCTCGGGCGGTCTCTTCGGGCGCGGCCTGGGGGAGTCGAAGCAGAAGCTCTTCTACCTGCCGGAGCCCCACACGGACTTCGTCTTCGCCGTCCTCGGCGAGGAGCTCGGCCTGCTCGGGGCGGTCTCCGTGATCGGCCTGTTCGGCCTCCTGATCTGGCGGGGCATTCGCATCGGGCTCGGCGCCCCGGACCCCTTTGGGGCGCTCCTGGCCCTGGGGCTGACCGCCCTGCTCGCCTGCCAGACGCTCGTCAACCTCGGGGTGGTCACCGGTGCGCTGCCGACCAAGGGGCTGCCGCTGCCGTTCATCTCCTTCGGTGGGTCGGCGCTGATCATGGCGATGGTCTCGGTCGGCGTCCTCCTCAATCTTTCCCAACACGCGAGGGACGTCTGATGGGGCACGCTGATGTTTAAGAAGTACCAGCAGATCCACTTCGTGGGGATCGGCGGCGCCGGTATGAGCGGTATCGCCGAGGTGCTCCTGAACATGGGCTATCGGATCACGGGCTCGGACCTGAAGCGGGGCGAGGCCGTGGAGCGGCTCGAGCGCCTGGGGGCCAAGGTTTTCATCGGGCACGAGCCCTCCCACGTCGAGGGCGCCCATGTGGTCGTGTACTCCTCGGCAGTGGCCAGGGACAACGTGGAGGTCCAGGTGGCCCGGCAGCGCCAGATCCCTACGATCCCGCGGGCCGAGATGCTGGCCGAGCTCATGCGGCTCAAGTACGGGATCGCGGTGGCGGGTACCCACGGCAAGACCACGACGACCTCCATGGTCGCGGCGGTGCTGGCGGAGGGCGGGTTCGACCCCACGGTGGTGGTCGGCGGGCGCATTCAAGGGCTCGGCGCCAACGCCCGGCTCGGGCAGGGCGAGTACCTGGTGGCGGAGGCCGACGAATCGGACGGCTCCTTCCTGAAGCTCACCCCGACCATCGCGGTGGTGACCACCATCGACGCCGAGCACCTGGACCACTGGCACGACATCGACGGCATCTCGGACGCCTTCCTGGCCTTCATCAACAAGGTACCGTTCTACGGGGTCGCGGTGCTCTGCCTGGACCAGCCCCACATCCAGCGCCTGATCCCGCGGATGGAGAAGCGGCTGGCCACCTACGGCCTGGAATCGGGGGCTGATTTCACCGCCCGCCGGCTGGTGCTGTCGGGCCTGACCTCCCGGTTCGAGGTTGTTCATCGGGGGCGCGCACTGGGAGAGTGCGTGCTGCAGGTCCCGGGCCGGCACAACGTCCTCAACGCTCTCGCTGCGATCGCGGTGGGGATGGATCTGGAAATCTCATTTCCGAGCATCCAGCGGGCGCTGGCCGGCTTCTCGGGCGTCCAGCGCCGCTTTCAGGTGAAGGGAGAGGTGGGCGGGGTGCTGATCGTGGACGATTACGGCCACCATCCCGCCGAGATCCGAGCGACACTGGCCGCCGCCAAGGCCGGCTTCGACCGGCGCGTGGTCACCGTCTTCCAGCCGCACCGCTACACGCGCACCCTCCACCTCCGTCAGGACTTCCTGACGGCGTTCTACCAGACCGACGTGCTGGTGGTGATGGACATCTACCCGGCCGGCGAGCCGCCAATTCCGGGGGTCCACGCCCGCGACCTGGCCGAGGGGATCGCGTCCCACGGCCACCGCGAGGTGGTGTACCTCGACAACGATCGCCAACGGATCCTGGACTACCTGTGCGAGATCACCCGCCCGGGCGACCTCGTTCTCACCCTCGGGGCCGGCGACGTCGGCACCCTGGGCGGAGAACTGGTGACCCGGCTCGGCGTCCAGGAGGGGTCAACGAGGAGGAGGTCGACATGCTAGGAGCGATCCGGGGCGAGGTGCGCTTCAAGGAGCCCCTGAGCTTCCATACCTCCTTACGCATCGGGGGGCCGGCGGACATCTTCGTCATCCCGCAGGACGTGGACGATATCCGCCAGGCGCTGTCCTACGCCGAAAAGGAGGGCCTGCCGCTCGAGGTGCTCGGGGGCGGGAACAACCTCTTGGTCAAGGACCGCGGCGTCCGCGGCGTCGTCGTCAAGCTGGAGGGCTGTCTGGGACGAGTCGAGTTCCGCGGCGAGGAGGCCGTCTCGGGCGCGGGCGCCAGCCTCTCGGCGCTGATCCGTGAGGCCGCGGCCCTGTCCCTGGGCGGCATCGAATGCCTCGTGGGGATCCCGGCCACCATCGGCGGCGCCCTGGCGATGAACGCGGGCACGCCCGACGGCTGGATCGGCGACTTCGTCTCGGCCGTGTACTTTCTCCACCCGGACGGCACCCTGGGGGAGTTCAAACCGGGGACCGGGGCCTTCTCCTACCGGACCTTCCACTGCCCGTCGGGGGCCATTCTGATCGGGGCGCGGCTCCAGCTCCACCGGCGGCCCCAGGCCGAGATCCAGAAGGACATCAAGCAGCGGCTCAAACAGAAAAAGGCCACCCAGCCGCTGGCGCTCGCCTCGGCCGGGTGCGTCTGGAAGAACCCGCAGTCCGATTACGCTGGGCGGCTGATCGAAAAGGTCGGGCTGAAGGGCAAGCGGCTGGACGGCGCGGAGATCTCGTCCAAGCACGCCAACTTCATCGTCAATCGCGGCGCCGCCGCCGCGGCCGACATCCTGGCCCTCATGGACCTGGCCCGGGAGCGGGTGCGGGCCCAGTTCGGGATCACGCTGGAGCCCGAGATCCGGATCATCGGCGAGTGATGCTCACCCGGACGGGGATTCTCTCGCCGCGCCACGCGCCGGGGGAACTCGGCGATATGGCGGAGCGCTCACCGCTCATCACGGGCCAGCGGGTGCGGCACCGCCTCCGCCGGCGCCTGGGGCGGGCGCTCGCCGCGGCGCTCAGGCTCGGGGGAATCATCCTCCTCCTCGCAGGCGCGGCCGCCGTCGTGGCAGCAGCAGTCCAGTGGCTCCTCACGTCTCCCCGCTTCGCGGTCGCCGTCGTCGAGGTGCAGGGGACCAGCCGGCTCAGCCCCGCGGAAGTCCGTGAAGCGGCCGCCATCTCCCCCGGCGAGAACCTGTTCCGCCTCAACTCGGAAGAGGTGGTGGCGCGGCTCAGGCAGCTCGGGCCGGTCAAGCGGGCCGAGGTGATCCGGTCGTTTCCGAACCGCGTCACCCTCGTGGTGGAGGAGCGGGTGCCCTTCACGCTGGCTCAAGCGGGGCGTCTCTACTGGCTGGACGAGGACGGCGTGAGCCTCGGGCCCGAGCCCCGCGCCGTCACCCCGCGACTCCCGGTGATCACCGGCATCCGGCCGGAGGAGACCCGATCCGGGGGCGCCGCCGCCGAGGATGCGCGGGCCGCGGTCTCGCTGATCCGCTCGATGCTCAGGACCGGGAGCTCCCTCACGCGCGAGATCTCGGAGATCGACATGAGCGGCGCCGACGGTCCGATCCTCTACACGGTGGACGGGGTCGAGGTGAGGCTGGGCACCGCGGACTGGGAAGACCGGCTGGGGCGGCTCGAGGGGGTGCTCGCCCAGATCCGCTCGCTCGGCGAGCCGGTGGAGTACGTGGATCTGAGATTCAGAGGTCAGGTGGTGTTCAAACCGAGGCTGCGATAGGGCGCGCCGTGGGCAAGCACGCGAGGCATCCGCTGATCACCGGGCTCGACGTGGGGACGACGAAGGTCTGCGCCGTCATCGGGGAGGTGACGCCCGCGGGAGGGCTGGACGTCATCGGGATCGGGACCAGCCCCTCCCGCGGCCTCCGCAAGGGCGTCGTGGTGAACATCGACTCGACGGTGGAGGCCATCAAGAAGGCGGTGGGAGAGGCGGAGCAGATGGCGGGGGTCGAGGTCGGCTCCGTGTACGCGGGCCTGTCCGGCGGTCACATCCGGGGCGTGAACAGCCGGGGCGTGGTGGCCGTGTCGGGCAAGAACAAGGAGGTCGGCCCGGCGGACCTGGAGCGCGCGCTGGAGGCGGCGCGGGCCATCAACCTCCCGCCCGATCGCGAGATCATCCACGTGCTCCCCCAGACCTACGTCGTGGACGATCAGGACGGCGTCAAGGAGCCGCTGGGGATGTCCGGGGTGCGGCTCGAGGTCGAAGTCCACATCGTCACAGCCGCCGTGACCTCGGTCCAGAACGTGATCCGGAGCGTGAACCGGGCGGGGCTCACCGTCCAGGACATCGTCCTGGAGCCCCTGGCCGCCTCCGAGGCGATCCTCTCCCCCGACGAGAAGGAGCTCGGGGTCCTCCTGATCGACATCGGCGGCGGGACGACGGACGTGGCGCTGTTCAGGGACGGCGCCATCTGGCACACGGGCGTGCTGGCCCTGGGCGGCGATCACATCTCCAACGACATCGCTGTGGGGCTCCGGACCCCGACGGCGGAGGCCGAGGAGCTCAAGAAGCGTCACGGCTGCGCCCTCACCGCGCTGGTGCGGGAGGAGGAGACGGTGGACGTCCCATCCGTCGGCGGCCGGAAGCCCCGCCAGCTCTCTCGCCAGATCCTGTCGGAGATCATCCAGCCGCGGGTGGAAGAGATCTTCACCCTGGTCGCCCGGGACCTCGCGCGGGCCGGCCTCGAGGACGCTCCGGCGGCGGGAGTGGTCGTGACGGGCGGCACCGCCATCATGGACGGCTTGCCCGAGCTGGCCGGGCAGGTCTTCGACCTGCCCGTGCGGCGCGGAACTCCCGAGGGGGTGGGGGGGCTGGATGACGTGGTTCAAAGCCCGATTTTCGCCACGGCAGTCGGGCTGGCGCTCTACGGGATCCGGACGGGCGGCGGCGGCTTCGACGCCGGAGACGGGCGAGGCGTCGCCCGGGTGTGGGAATGGGTGAAGGAGCTCTTTTGAAACAGTCGGAGCTGTTTCTGCATCTCGCGGCAGGCGGCAAAAAAACCTCAAGGAGGGGGGCATCGATGGAGGAGTCGCGCACGAAGCGACCGATCTTCGAGCTGGAAGAAGCGGGAGCCGGAGAGGATGCGCGCCAGGTGGCGCGGATCAAGGTCATCGGCCTCGGCGGCGGCGGCGGCAACGCCGTGAGCCGGATGATGGCCTCCCGGTTCACGGGGGTCGAGTTCATCGTCGCCAATACCGACATCCAGGCTCTTCGCACCTCGCCGGCCCCCGTGAAGCTCCAGCTCGGCGCCCGTCTGACCAACGGCCTCGGCGCCGGCTCGGACCCCGAGGTAGGGCGGCGGGCGGCGGAGGAAGATCGCGAGCAGATCGCCCGCATCCTCGAGGGCGCCGACATGGTCTTCGTCACGGCCGGGCTGGGCGGCGGCACCGGGACCGGCGCCGCGCCCATCGTTGCCGCGGTGGCCAAGGAGTTGGGGATCCTCACGGTCGCCGTGGTCACGAAGCCATTTACCTTCGAGGGGAGGAAGCGCGCCCAGCAAGCGGAGCAGGGAATAGCCGAGCTCCGCGGCGTGGTGGACACGCTCATCACGATCCCCAACCAGCGGCTCCTGTCGGTGGTGGAGCGCGGCACGCCGCTCCTGGAGGCCTTCAAGGTGGCGGATTCGGTCCTGCACCAGGCCGTCCAGGGAATCTCCGATCTCATCCTCGTCCCCGGGCTGATCAATCTCGACTTCGCCGATGTCCGCACGATCATGTCCGGCATGGGGATGGCGCTCATGGGGACCGGCGTCGGCAGGGGCGAGCACCGCGCCCTGGACGCGGCTCAGAAGGCCGTGGCGAGCCCGCTCCTGGACGAAACGTCCATCGAGGGCGCGCGGGGGATCCTCATCAACTTCACGGGCGGCCCCGACCTGTCCATCCACGAAGTGGAGGAAGCGGCGCGGGTCGTCCAGGAGGCGGCCCACGAAGAGGCCCACATCATCTTCGGGGCGGTGATCGACAAGGATCTCAAGGACGAGCTGCGGCTCACCGTGATCGCCACCGGCTTCTCCGAGCGCAAGGAGGCCACGGGGCCGAGCGGCAAGGTGGTGGATCTGGCCAAGACCCCGCGGCCGGCGCCCGCCAGTCAGTGGCGCCGCCGGACCGCCGAGATCCGGGCCGAGGGGGACGAGCCCGCGGCCGAGGACCTCGACGTCCCGGCGTTTTTGCGCCGGCAGGCGGACTAGCCCCCTCACCTTTATTCTCTCCCCCCTCACCCTGCCTCTCCCCAGTGGGGAGAGGAGAAGAGGTGAGGGGCATTGGGTGGGACAGGGTGAGGGGGCGCGACGCCAATGACCGTTCGATTCCACGGAAGTCCGGCGACCCACCTGACGCTTCCCGCCCTCGAGGCCCTGGGTCTTCCCCACGCGTCCACCACGCGCCACTGCCCCGGGGTCGCCCATCCCGCCGAGCCCGTGTCCCCCATCGGTCGCGAGACGGCGGCGGTCCTCGCCCCGCACGGGCTGGATTTCACCCGGGTCGCCTATCTCCGCCAGGCCCACGGCGCGACCGTGAGGCGGGTGGAGGCGGGCGGCAACGGAGGCGAGGGAGACGTGCTCCTCACCACCGCGCCTCGGGTCCCGCTGGCCATCTTCACCGCCGACTGCCTGACCGTCGTCGTGTACGACCCGCCGGGAGGACGCCTCGCGCTGGCTCACGTGGGCTGGCGCGGCACGGTGAAGGGCGCCGCACGCGCCGCGGTGGACGCGCTGGCTCGCGAGGGAGCGCGGCCGGCCGACCTCCACGCCGCGATCTTCCCCTCCATCGGCCCGTGCTGCTACGAGGTGGATCGTCCCGTCATGGAGCCCCTCCGGGCCGCCTTTCCCGACCGCTGGGAAGCCTGGGTGACATTTGCGCGCCCGGGGAAGTGGCGCCTCGATCTCTGGGCCGCCAACGAGTTCCAGCTCACGACGGCCGGGGTTCGCGCCGACCGCATCGCCAACCCCCGGCTCTGCACGGGGTGCCGCACGGACCTGTTCTTCTCCTACCGCAAGGAGGGCAGCCGCGGCCGGCTGGTGACCGTCGCCGCGCTCCCCGCCGTCACGGAAGACTCGCCCTGAGCCTGGTGGCGGCGGTTCGACCGGGCGGCTCTCACCGCCCTGGGCACCGTTCACCAAAGAGGTTTATAATGCGGTTGTGGCTCTACCAACCCAAGGGACGCTCATCGAACAACTCCGGAGGGACCACGTGCACTCTCACGATATCGCCGTGGTGCTCGAATCCCTGCGTGGCCGGCTTGCGCAGGAGGGCGTTCCGTTCGCGGTGATCGGGGCGCTGGCCCTCCGGTACTATGGCTACGTTCGTCACACCGAGGACATTGATATTCTCACGACGGCTGAGGGGCTTGACAGGATCCATGCCACGCTCGTCGGACAGGGCCTGGCACTCCGAGGGCCGGGGCTGCGCAAGAGCCTGCGTGAGACGGCCCACCAGGTGAACATCGACGTCGTGACGGCCGGCGAGCGTGCCGGTTCGTCGGAGAGTCCTGTAGAGTACCCTCCACCGGATTCCGCCGCATTCGTGGATGTCGCGGGGCTGCGGCTCCCGACTCTCGAGGCCCTCGTCGAGTTCAAAATCGCCAGCGGCGTCTGGGGCCACCGCGCGCGGGATTTGGCCGACGTGCAGCGACTCATCCGCATCAATGGGCTCACGGAGGCGTTCGCAGACCGCATCGCCTCGGCGCTCCGCGAGAAGTTCCTCGATCTCTTGCGCGAGTCGCGGCTGGAGCGCGACTTGGAATAGCATGGTTGATACGACCCAGGGCGAGCGCAAACCCCCGACTTCAGTCCGGGGATAAGCGAGCAGGCGCATGCAGATAACCGTCAAGCTGCGGTTGAGGGATCGGCACGTGGCGGATCTGAACCGCCAAGCGCGTGCCGTGAATGTCGTCTGGAACTACTGTAACGAGCGACAGCGGCAAGCCGTGAGGGAGTGCCGCCGATGGCTAAGCTACCCGGTCTTGGCTGCCCTCACGGCCGGAACAGGGTCCGACCTCAGCCTGCACTCACACACCATCCAGCGCGTGTGCCGCGCCTATGTCGAGGCCCACCGGATGCACAAGAAGCCCTGGCTCCGGTGGCGCGGGCGGCGGTCTCTCGGCTGGGTGCCGTTCAACACCGGGCATGTCGCCTTCGACGGTTCGGCGTTCACCTTCCGGGGCGTCCGGTACGAGACGATGCACCTGCGCGACATTCTGGCCGGGGCGACCATCGGTGCTGGTTCGTTCAACGCCGACTCGCGTGGCCGGTGGTACATTAACCTCCCCGTCGCGGTGCCCGAGGCGACGAGCGCGAGCATCCAGCACGTCGGGATCGACCTCGGCCTGAAGGACCTCGCAACCCTCTCGACTGGCGAGAAGATCGCCCCACCGTGTTTCTACCGTGCGTCCGAGCAGGTGTTGGCCACCGCGCAGCGTGCCCGTAAGACGAAGCGCGTCCGCGCGATCCACGCGAAGGCGGCGGACCGGCGCAGGGACTTTCTCCATCAGCAGAGCGCGAAGATCGTCAAAACCCACGGACTCATTGTTGTGGGCGACGTGAACGCATCGACACTTGCTCAGACCGCTATGGCGAAGAGCGTGCTCGACGTCGGGTGGTCCAGCTTCCGGGCTATGCTCCGCTACAAAGCGCGATTACGCGGGGGCGGGGCGTGCCTGGAGGTCTCGGAATACGGCAGTACCCAGACCTGTTCGGCGTGCGGCTCGGTGCCGTCGTCGAGGCCGAGAGGTATCGCAGGTCTGCGTGAGAGGGTGTGGACGTGTAGCGACTGCGGAACGGTCCACGACCGCGACGTGAACGCCGCGCGCAACATCCTCCGTCTGGGACAGCAGACGCTCGGAGGAGGAGCCCATGGCTGAGATCGGGAAGCCCCGGTCTTCAGACCGGGGGAGCTGTCACACAATCGCTTGGCATCGGAGGGCGGCGGTGATCGATGTGGCGGGCAACGTTGCTCGCGTTCAGGAACGCATCGCACGTGCCGCGATGCGGGCGGGCCGCGCGCCCGGGACGGTGCTGCTCGTCGGCATCTCCAAGTCGGTGGATGTGGAGCGGATCCGGCGCGCACTGGCCGCCGGGCTTCCCGCGCTGGGCGAGAACCGGGTTCAGGAGGCGAGGGAGAAGATCGGGGTGCTGGGCCGCCCCGTCCCGTGGCACATGGTCGGGCATCTGCAGACCAACAAGGCCCGAGATGCCGTCCTCCTCTTCGACCTGATCCACTCGGTGGACCGCCTGGAGCTGGCGCGCGAGCTCGACCGACGGGCCGCGGCCGCCGGCAAGGTGGCGGAGGTCCTGGTCCAGGTCAATCTGGCGGGCGAGGCCACCAAGGGCGGCTTCGCCCCGGACGAGCTGAAGGGAGCGGTGGAGGCGTTGGGGGGGCTGTCCGCGCTACGCGTGAGGGGGCTCATGACGATTCCGCCCCCCGTCGAGCATGGAGAGCAGGCTCGGGCGTGGTTCCGCCGGCTCCGCGACCTCAGGGACGAGGCGGGGCTCGAGCACCTCTCGATGGGGATGAGCGACGACTTCGAGGTCGCCGTGGAGGAAGGCGCGACGATGGTGCGCGTCGGCACCGCCATCTTCGGCCCGAGGGCGACATGAGCGTGAAGGGCAAGAAGGTCGGGTTCCTGGGCGCCGGCAACATGGGGGAGGCGATGATCCGCGGCCTGCTCAAGGCCGGCACCGTCCCCGCCGAGGACATCTTCGCCACGGACGCGAGGCTCGACCGCCTCCAGCAGCTCGGCAAGCTCTACGGGATCCACACGCTCTCGGACAACTCGCTCCTCGTCAAGCGGGTGGACGTGGTGATCCTCGCGGTGAAGCCTCAGATCATTCACTCGGTCCTCAAAGAGGTGGGCTCGGCGGTGACGCCCAAGAAGCTCGTCATCTCGGTGGCCGCGGGCGTCCCCACCGTGGCGCTGCGCGCCGATCTCCCCAAGGGGGTGCGCCTCATCCGGGTTATGCCGAACACGCCGGCGCTGGTCCTCGAGGGCATGACCGCGGTGGCGAAGGCGGACGGGCTCCAGAAGGGAGACCTCGAGACCGCCGAGGAGATCTTCGGCGCCGTCGGCAAAGTGGTCGTGCTCGAAGAGGAGGCGCTCGACGCGGTCACCGGCCTGTCGGGCTCGGGCCCGGCCTACGTGGCGCTGATGATCGAGGCGCTGGCCGACGGCGGCGTCAAGGTGGGCCTGGACCGCCTGACCGCCATGACCCTGGCGGCGCAGACCGTGCTGGGCTCGGCGAAGCTCCTGATCGAAACGGGCGCGCATCCGGGCCAGCTGAAGGACATGGTGACTTCCCCGGGGGGCACGGCCATCGCCGGCATCGCGGCGCTCGAGGAAGGGGGCGTGCGGCGGACCCTCATCAGCGCCGTCGAGCGCGCGACGCTCCGCTCGCGGGAGCTGGGGCGGGGCACCCGGGACAGTAAGAAGGACACCCGGAAGGGCAAGAAGAAGGCCTAACGCCGTGGTCCTCTACCGATTGGTGGATTTCATCAGCTTGCTCCTGAGCCTCTACACCTGGGTCATCATCGCCGCCGCGCTGATCTCCTGGGTCAACCCGGACCCGTACAACCCCATCGTGCAGATCCTCCGCCGCGTGACCGAGCCGGTGCTCCGCCCGATCCGGAACGTGCTCGCCCGCTACCAGGCCGGGCTCGATTTCTCCCCCCTGGTGGCGATCCTCATCATCCAGTTCATCCAGCGCGTGGTCCTGCCCTCGCTCTTCTGAGTCGGCCCGGCAGGAGGAGGTGAATGTCCCATGCGAGTTACGCCGATGGACATCCGTCAGCAGCAGTTCACCGTCCGATTCCGCGGTTTCGACCGGCAGGAGGTGGACACGTTCCTGGCCGACGTGGCCGCGGACTACGAGCAGCTCGTCAAGGAGAACGCGCTCCTGAAGGAGCAGCTCGCGGCGCTGGAGGAGCGGTCCCGTGGGATCGAGGGACGGGAGAAGCTGCTCCAGGACACGCTCCTCACCACCCAGCGGCTGGCCGAGGAGATGAAGGACGGCGCCAAGCGCGAGGCCACCCTGCTGGTGCGGGAGGCGGAGCTCCAGGGCGACAAGCTCCTGGAGGAGGCGCGGGCCGAGGAGGCGAAGATCAAGGCCGAGATCCTCGCCCTCAAGCGCACCCGCCGCCAGCTGGCGGAGGGGCTCCGCGTCACGCTCGACATGTACCAGCGGCTCGTGAACGAAGAGTTGGGGGATGCGGGGGGCGAGCCGCGCTGATTCGGCGCTCCTCCGCGTGAGGGTGCAGCCCCGGGCCGGGAGCGACGAGGTGGTGGGATGGGATGGCGCCACCCTCCGCGTCCGCGTCCACGCCGCTCCCGTTGACGGCGAGGCCAATCAGGCGCTCCTTGCGCTTCTTGCTCGCGCCTTCCGGGTGCCCCGATCCGCGGTGACTCTCGTGCGAGGCAGCCACGCCCGCCACAAGCTCGTCCGGGTCGAAGGGTGCTCGCTCCAGACCCTCGAGGCCCGGATCAAGGCGGGGCTCCTGTGATCTCGCCCGTCCGCTGGGACGGCGACCGGCTGGTCCTCCTCGACCAGACGCGGCTTCCCACCGAGGAAGTGGAACGGCAGTACACCTCGTGGTCCGAAGTCGCGGACGCCATCCGCTCACTGGTCGTGCGCGGCGCCCCCGCCATCGGCGTGACGGCCGCCTTCGGCGTCGCGCTGGCGGCCCGCGAGAGCCGCGCGACCACCTTCGACGGGCTAGAGGCCGACGTGGAGGCCGCGATCAAAGGGCTCGCGGCCACCCGTCCCACCGCTGTGAATCTCTTCTGGGCTCTCGAACGGATGAGGCGCTGCTGCCTCGGCCACCGGGCGCTGCCGCTGGACGCCCTCAGGGCCCGGCTCGTCCAGGAGGCGCAGGCGGTCCTGGATGAGGATGTCGCGGCCAACCGGGCCATGGGCTCCCACGGCGCGGCGCTGGTCCCGGACCGCGCGCGGATCCTCACCCACTGCAACGCCGGCGCGCTTGCGACGGCGGGCTACGGGACGGCGGGAGGGGTGATCCGGGCGGCCCACGCCCAGGGGAAGGTCGCCCTCGTCTGGGTGGACGAGACCCGTCCCGTGCTCCAGGGCGCCCGTCTCACCGCCTGGGAGATGGTCAAAGAGGGGATCCCCCACCGGGTGATCTGCGACGTGGCGGCAGGGTCCGTGATGGCGCGCGGGGACGTGGATCTCGTCGTGACCGGGGCGGACCGGATCGCGGCCAACGGCGACACCGCCAACAAGATCGGCACCTACGGGCTGGCGGTGCTCGCCCGGCACCACGGCATCCCGTTCTACGTGGCCGCGCCCTTCTCGACCATCGACCCGGCACTGCCGTCGGGAGATCTCATCCCTATCGAGGAGCGGGACGCCGGTGAGGTCAGGGGCTTCGCGGGCCGGCAGATTGTGCCCGGCGCGTCACCAGTTTTCAATCCGGCCTTCGACGTCACCCCCGCCGCGCTGATCACCGCCATCATCACCGAGCGCGGCGTGTTCCGCCCGCCCTTCGACTTCTCGGTGTGAGTCCCGCCGGGAACCGCGCCGTCGAGGCGGCGCGGGAATATCACGACCGGACCACCCACAGCTACGCCTCCGTTCGCCAGAGCGGCCACTCCCTCGACTGGGACACCAAGCCGTTCCTCTACAAGGTCTACCCGGATCTGCCCGTCACGCCGCTGCCGCGCGAGTTTCCCCAGCCGGTCCAGGATACCCTGGGGGCCGTGAACGCCTTCCGGGGCGCGGGCGGGACGCTCACGCTGGAGATCCTGACGTCGCTCCTGTTCTTTACGGCCGGCCTGACCAGGAAGAAGACCTACCCGGGGGGCGGGGAGATGCACTTCCGCGCCGCGCCCTCGACGGGGGCGCTATACCAAACTGAGGTCTATCTCGTGGCCGCAGATCTCCCGGGCCTTTCCGCCGGCGTGTACCACTTCTCCCCAGGCGATTTCTGCCTCCGCCGGCTCCGGGACGGGGACTTCCGCTCCGAGCTGAGCGCGGCGGCCCTCGACGACGGCATCGCCGCGTCGGCGGCAACGGTCGTGCTCACGGGGATCTACTGGCGCAACACCTGGAAATACCAGGCGCGGGCGTACCGCCACCTCTTCTGGGACTCCGGGACCATGCTGGCCAACCTTCTCGCCGCGGCGGGGGCGATGGGAATCCCCGCGCACCTGATCACGCTGTTCCTCGACGCGCGGGTGAATGGGCTTCTCGCTCTCGACTCAGACAAGGAGGTGAGCCTCGAATTGGTGCCTCTCGGGAGTGCGGCCGCTCCGGCTGTCAGCGCCCCCGTCGAGCCGATCAGCCCGCGGTGCCTCCCTCTCTCCTCCAGCGAGGTAGACTACCCGCTCGTCAGGGAGATCCATGCGGCGGCGTCGCTGGTGGAACCCGACGAGGTAAAGGCCGTGCGGGCATCGGCCACCGGCGTGCCCAGATCTGTCCCGACGACGCTCCTGGCGCTTCCCGAGCCGCTCCCTGTTGCCGGCAGGCCGCTGGGGGAGACGATCATCCGCCGGGGATCCACGCGGCAGTTCTCCGGCCAGCCGATCAGCGCCCGGGCGCTGTCCACCGCGCTCTTCCACGCGACCCGTGGGATCCCCGCTGACTTCCTTCCCGGGCCTGGGCACCGGCTGGTGGATCTCTATCTGATCGTCAACGCCGTGGATGGAATCGCCTCCGGGGCGTACTGTTACTGGCCCGAGGCCCACGGCCTGGAACAGCTGCAGGCTGGGGACTTCCGCGGCCAGGCCGGCTATCTCTGCCTGGACCAGGCGCTGGGCTCCGACGCCAGCGCCGTGATCTTCTTCCTCGCCGAGCTCGGTCCCATCCTCGAGCGCTTCGGCAACCGCGGCTACCGGCTCGCCAACCTGGAGGCGGGGGTCATCGGCGGCAAGTGCTACCTCGCCGCCTACGGCCAGGGCTTCGGCGCCTCGGGGCTGACCTTCTACGACGGCGACGTGGTGCGCTTCTTCTCCCCCCACGCCCGAGGGAAAGACGCCCTCTTCGTCACCGTGCTCGGCCGATCCGTGCGGGGCGCGCCGGGCATCGAGGTTCCCCTCCAGATCGCGAAGAAATGAGGAACGTCGCGGAATGACCGGCGCGCCGTGGGATCAACGTCTGGCCCGCCTCCTCGTGAGGTCGCTCGCCGGCACCCCCGTCAGGCCGAATCACATCACCACGCTGAGCCTGGCTCTGGCGCTCGGCGCGGGCGCGCTGTATGCGAGGGGTGAGGCTCTGGCTGCCAACTGGGCGGCCGCCCTGTTCGTGCTGGCGCGGTTCCTGGATCACGCCGATGGCGAGCTGGCCCGCCTGACCGGCAAGACGTCCCGCTTCGGCTACTACTACGACTTTGCTGTCGGCGCCCTCAGTTCCGCCGCCCTGTTCATCGGGATCGGGGTGGGGCTTCGCCGGGGAATCGTCGGCGAGTGGTCGCTCGCCGCGGGGATCGCCGCCGGGAGTTGTGCGTTGATCGCGATGGGTCTGGGTCTCGGCGTCGAAGCCCGGCAGAGCCCGAATGGCGGCGGGTACTATCCCGCCTTCGGCGGCTTCGAGCTCGAGGACGGAATCTATCTCGTTGCGCCGCTCACCTGGGTCGGGGCCTTGCTGCCGTTCTTCGTTCTGGCCGGCCTCGGCCAGGTGGTTTTTTGTCTCTGGATGGGCCTGAGGTTCGCGCGCGCCCGCCGGACCCCCGCCTTCCCTCCGTCAAGAAATGGAGACACTTGAACTGGCCACCGAGGTGGGGTAAACGTGAGAGGTCATGACCGCTAGCGAGTATCAGCAGCTCGTCGAGTTCCTGGGTCGCCAGTTCACCGCGATCGACCAACGATTCGATTCGCTGCAGCAGCACATCGACGAAAGGTTCCGCGAAGTATTTGGTCACTTTGACGAGATCTACCGGCGCCTGGAAAGCCTGGAGCAGGAATACCACGCCGTCCTCCAGGCGCTCCGGCGGATCGAGGGCCTCCTGGTTGACGAGGCAGGCCGCCGCGAAATGCTGGAGCGGGGCGTGGAGGAGCTGAAGCGGAATGTCGCGCTCCTCCAAGCGCGCCTGGAGGAACTAGAGCGCCGTCTCAGCGGTTAGACCCTTTCCCTTCAACGATTTCCCCCTTCCTTCGCGTAATGCCCAGTTGACTCGCGGTCGCGGGTGCGGCTATAGTGGGCTTGTGATGGCGTTCACGACGTTCAAGCCCGCCGAAAGGAGCCCTCGATGAAGAAGTACTACCTCATGGCGCCGGGGCCCACGCCGGTTCCGAACCAGATCCTCCTGGCCATGGCCCGGCCGATCATCCACCACCGGACCCCCGAGTACGAAGCGCTCTTCGCCGAGGTGCGCGAGGGGCTCAAGTGGCTCGTCCAGACGACGCAGGAGACGATCATCCTCGCGGCCTCGGGGACCGGCGCCATGGAAGCGGCCGTCACCAACACGCTCTCGCCCGGCGACAAAGCCCTCGTGGTCCGCGCGGGGAAATTCGGGGAGCGCTGGGCTGAGATCTGCGCCGCCTACGGCGTAGAGGTCGTCGCCCTCGACGCGCCGTTCGGCCACACGGTGCCTCCTGATCGCGTGGCCGACGCGCTGAAGAAGACGCCGGGCATCCGGGCCGTCCTCTGCCAGCACAGCGAGACTTCCACCGGCGTCCTCCACGACGTCCGGGGCTACACCGAGGCGACGCGGAAGAGCGACGCGATCCTGGTCGTGGACACGGTGTCGAGCCTGGGGGTGGCGGACCTCCCCATGGACGCCTGGGGCGTGGACGTGGTGGTGGCGGGCTCCCAGAAGGGGCTCATGCTGCCGCCGGGGCTCGCCCTCTGCACGCTCTCGGACAAGGCGTGGGACCGGGTCAAGCAGGCCAAGCTCCCCCGGTACTACTTCAACCTGCTCGAAGAGAAGAAGCTCGTGGTCAAGAACCAGCCCCACTTCACCCCCGCGGTCTCGATCGTCATCGGGCTCCGGGAAGTGCTGGCCATGCTGAAGGCGGAGGGGCTCGCCAACATCTTCAAGCGTCACGACCGGCTGGCGCGCGCCACGCGCGCGGGGGCGGAGGCCCTGGGCCTCGAGCTGTTCGCCAAGGCCACGCCGAGCCCGGCGATCACCTCCGTCGTCTCGCCGAAGGGCATCGACAGCGAGAGGGTGCTCGCGGCCTACGCCAAGTCGCACAACATCACGATCGCGGGCGGGCAGGGGGAGATGAAGGGGAAGGTCTTCCGGCTCGGGCACATGGGCTACGTCGGCGACTTCGACGTGGTCATCGCCCTCGCCGCCCTCGAGCAGGTCCTGGCGGAGCTGGGCTACCCCGTGGACTGGGGCGCCGCCGTCGGAGCCGCCCAGAAGGTGCTGGCCGAACGCCCCGCATGAAGAAGGTCATCGTCACCGACGCGCTCCAGGAAGTCGGGATCGAGGCCCTCCGCCAGGAGGGCCTTTCGGTCGAGGTGGTCTCCACGCTTCCCGAGGCGGACCTCTGCGCCAGGATCGCCGACGCCCACGGGCTCATCGTCCGGAGCGCGACGAAGGTCACCGCCCGCGTGATCGAAGCCGCCCGGGCGCTGGAGGTGGTGGGTCGGGCCGGCGCCGGCGTGGACAACATCGACGTGGAGGCGGCCAGCGAGCGGGGGATCATCGTGATGAACACCCCCGGCGCCAACACGATCGCCGTGGCCGAGCACACCGTCGGCCTGCTGCTGGCGATGGCCCGCAAGCTCCCGCAGGCCCACGGCGCGCTCAAGGGCGGTCGCTGGGAGAAGGAGCGCTTCGCCGGGGTCGAGCTCTACAACAAGGTGCTGGGGATCATCGGGCTCGGGCGGATCGGCGCCGAGGTTGCCCGCCGCGCCCTGGGGCTCCGGATGCAGGTCATCGCCTACGATCCGTACCTGACGGCCGAAGCCGCCCAGCGGATCGGCGCCGAGGTCGTGGAGCTCGACCAGTTGCTCCAGCGGGCCGACTTCGTCTCGATCCATGTCCCGCTCACGGCCGAAACCCGGAATTTTCTCGGGGCCGGCGAGTTCGCGAAGATGAAGGACGGCGTCCGGGTCATCAACTGCGCCCGGGGCGGCGTGATCAGCGAGACGGCGCTCGTCGAGGCCATCCGGAAGGGAAAGGTGGCCGGCGCCGCGCTGGACGTCTTCGAGAAGGAGCCGCTCCCGGCGGACCACCCGCTCCTCGGCCTCGACCAGGTGGTCCTCACGCCCCACCTGGCGGCCTCGACGGAAGAAGCGCAGTCCGGCGTCGCGCTGGCGATTGCCAAGCAGATCGCCGACGTGCTGGTTCGCGGCATCGTGAGGAACGCGGTCAATGTCCCTTCGGTCGATGCCGAGACGCTGAAGGAGCTCAGACCCTACCTGACCCTGGCGGAGAAGATGGGCGCGTTCCTGGCCCAGATGGCCGAGGGCCGCATGAAGCAGGTCCGGCTGGAGTACGCCGGCGAGGTGGCGGCGCTGGCGACCTCGGTCCTGACCGTCACGTTCCTCAAGGGGCTCCTGGACGTGATCCTGGAAGAGAAGGTGTCGGACGTGAACGCGCCGTACCTGGCCAAGGCCCGCGGCATCAAGGTGGTGGAGACGAGCACCAGCGAGAGCGAGGATTACGCCAGCCTGCTCGCCGCCGAGCTCCAGACCAGCAAGGGCTCGTGGCGGGTCGCCGGGACGCTGTTCCACCGGCGCGAGCCCCGGATCGTGAGGATCGACGGCTTTTCGCTGGAAGCGGTCCCCTCGGGGTGGATGCTCGTCTTCGCCAACCTCGACGTGCCGGGCGTGATCGGGCGGATCGGCACTCTGTGCGGCCGCCACCAGATCAACATCGCCGGCATGCAGCTCGGCCGCGAGCGGCGCGGGGGGCAGGCCGTTTCGATCCTGAACCTGGACGACCCGATCCCGGAGGCCATCCTGCGCGAGATCCGGGCCATGCCGGATATTGTCTTCGCCAAGCTAGTCAAGCTGTAGCCGGCCGACCGCGCCCCCTCACCCTACCCTCTCCCCCGGGGCGGAAGCTCGTGGGGTCAGGCATGCGTTATTGCGTTTTCAGATCTCCGCCCGCCACGCGTAACGCAAATACGCAAGCCTGACCCCAGTTGTTCTACAATATCTGGGGTTGAGGACCGGTATGGAGAAGCGTGCCTTCCAGACCCAGCTGCCCAAGGGGGTCAAGATCTACCTGCCCGACGAGGCCGCCGCCAAGCGGAGCGTCGAGCAACGCCTCTTCTCCGTCTTCACCCGCTGGGGCTACCGCGAGGTGGTGACGCCGACCTACGAGTTCGCCGACGTCCTCTCGGTGGGGACCGACGAGACCCTCCAGGGAGAGATGTTCAAGCTCGTGGACCGGGACACGGGGCGGATGCTGGCGCTCCGGGCCGACATCACCCCCCAGATCGCCCGCATCGTGGCCACCCGCCTCCGCGACGAGCCCAAGCCCCTCCGGCTCGCCTACGTGGCGAACGTCTTCCGCTACGAGGAACCCCAGGTGGGACGGTACCGGGAGTTCTACCAGGCGGGGGTCGAGCTGGTCGGGCTCGAGAAGCCCGAGGCCGACGCCGAGATGATCGCGATGACGGTGGAAGGGCTCCAGGCCCTGGGCCTCGACCGCTTCCAGATCAACGTGGGCCAGGCCGACTTCTTCCGCGGCGTCCTGGAGGAGCTGAAGATCGACCGCGAGCGGGGCCGGCAGCTCCAGGAGGCCCTGAGCCGGAAGGACGCCTCGACGCTGGAGCGCCTCGTCAAGGACCTGGCGCCGCCGGCGTCAACCGCGGAGCTCCTCGTGGCGCTCCCCGACCTCTTCGGCCGCGAGGAAGTGCTCGAGCGCGGGGCCCGGCTGGTGAAGAACCCGCGCTCCGATCGCGCCCTTGCGAACCTCGCCGAGGTCCACCGGCTGCTCCGGGCCTACGGGCTCGCGGACGCGGTGATCCTGGACCTGGGGGAGGTCCGCGGCTTCGACTACTACTCCGGCGTGCACTTCGAAGGGTACGTGAGCGGCCTCGGGGCGCCGCTCTGCGGGGGCGGTCGCTACGACCACATGCTCGGCCGCTTCGGCTACGACTGCCCGGCGACGGGTTTCGCCTTCGAGGTGGGGCGGGCGCTCCTGGCGATGGAGGCGCAGGGCGTGGCGGTGCCGCAGGCAGGCCCCGACTTCTTCATCATCGATTTCACCCCCGAGAAGACGGTGGCCCTCTCGCTCTCCCGGCGGCTGCGAGACCTGGGCGCGGCGGTGGCGCGCGACATCATCACTCGCGGGCTCCCGGAGTCCCTCGCCTACGCGCGAGGCCAGCGGGCCCGCTGGGCGCTCGTGATCGGCGGGCCGAAGACACGGGCGGAGGAAGTGCTGGCCATCGAGCTCGCGACGGGCGCAGAGCAGAAGATCCGGGCGGCGGACCTGCTCGAAGCGCCGGCCAAGTGGTTTCCTATGGGAGGTGCCCGTGCCTAACATCGTCGTCGTCGGCTGCCAGTGGGGCGACGAAGGGAAGGGCAAGGTCACCGACCTCCTCGCCCCCCACGTGGACGTCGTGGTGCGCTACCAGGGCGGCAACAACGCCGGGCACACCGTGGTGGTGGGCGCGAGAAGTTCGTCCTCCACTCGATTCCCTCGGGAATCCTCCACCCGGGCCTGCGCTGCATCATCGGCTGCGGCGTCGTCGTGGACCCGGCGTCTCTCATCGAAGAGATGGAGGCGCTGGTCCGGCGCGGCATCGTGCTCGACGGCAACCTCTACATCTCGCGGAACGCCCACCTCATCATGCCCTACCACCGGGCGCTGGACCTGGCCTCGGAGGCGAAGCTCGGGGATCGGCGCATCGGCACCACCGGCAAGGGAGTCGGGCCTGCGTACGTGGACAAGGCTGCCCGGATGGGGATCAGGATGGGCGACCTCCTGGACGAGCCGGTCTTCCGGGAAAAGCTGGCCGCCAACCTCCGCCAGAAGAACCGGCTCTTGAGCGAGATCTACGACGCCCAGACGTTCACGGTGGAGGAGATCCTGGGGCCCTACCTCCGCTACGCGGGGTGGCTCGCCCCCTACATCACCGACACTGAGCTGCTCCTGAACCGGTGGATCGTGGCGGGGCGCTCAGTGCTCTTCGAGGGGGCCCAGGGGACGATGCTCGACATCGACCACGGGACCTACCCCTTCATCACCTCCTCGAGCACGACGGCGGGCGGGGCCGCCACGGGGACGGGCGTGCCGCCCACGAAGATTCATGGGGTCCTCGGGGTCTCGAAAGCCTACGCAACCCGGGTGGGGGGCGGGCCCTTCCCGACCGAGCTCCATGGCAAGATGGCCGAGCTGCTGCGCGCCCGCGGCAACGAGTACGGCGCCACCACGGGCCGGCCGCGTCGCTGCGGCTGGTTCGACGCCGTCGTCGACCGCTATGCGGTGCGCGTCAACGGGCTCGCCACCATCGCGCTCACCAAGCTGGACGTGCTGGACAAGTGCGAGACCGTGAAGATCGGCGTCGGCTACCGCTACCGGGGCGAGTTGCTCACCGAGCTTCCGCACGAGGAGCGGGTCTGGAACGAGGCCGAAGCGGTCTACGAGGAGATGTCGGGCTGGCAGGCCTCCACCGCCGGTCTCCGCGACTACGCCGAGCTCCCGACCAAGGCGCGGCAGTACCTCGACCGGCTGGCGGAGCTGGTGGGAGTCGAGTTCTGTCTGGTTTCCACCGGCGCCGTGAGGGACGACACCATCCTCCTGGACGACTCGCCGCTGGTCCGCTGGTTCCCGTCCCTCCGCGGCTCCATCCCGCCATCCCCGTGAGAGTCCTCGGGCGGGCGGTCGTGGCCGTCGCCGTCGCGCTGGTTGGCTGCGCGAGCACTGCGACCTTCACCTATACCGAAAGCAACCTCGGGAACATTCGGGTGGGTGACTCCAGGGAACGCATTCTCGCGATCTTCGCCAGCAAGATCACGAAGGAAGAAGTCACTCGCGGCATGACGATCAGAGCCGCCCAGAGGGATGCCTCGGGAACCCTCATCGAAGTGGGGGAGGTCCTGCTCCTGAACGAGGAGGACAGATTGAAGCTGATCCCCTATTGGTTTCTGTTTGAGGATGGGCGGTTGGTGCGGTGGGGGCGGCCCGAGGACTGGCAAGCCTTCTCGGCCAGTTATCAGATTGATTTCACTCCGTCGGCTCCAGTTTTCCTCTACTGAGGAGTTGACTCCCCCCAGACAAATAGGCAGAATCGTTGACGCGAGCCGTTAGCTCAGCCGGTAGAGCACCTGCCTTTTAAGCAGGGGGTCGGTGGTTCGATCCCACCACGGCTCACCAGATTTCTCCTCGGCACGGAGGCTATGTTTCTTGCGCGCATAGGCGCTCTGAGGTATTCTCGGCCACCGGACCCCGTCGTCTAGTCTGGCCAAGGACGCGACCCTTTCAAGGTCGAGATCGCGGGTTCGAATCCCGCCGGGGTCACCATTTCCTTCCCGTTGACTTTCTGGCCGGTCATCCAATAGGCTAAGGCCGCATCCGCGCCCATGGGACCCGTGCGCCGCCCCCTGCTCATTGCCCTTGTGCTGCTCGGCTGGGCCCTCCCGGCCGCCTTCCCCCCTGGCGCGGCCGCCCAGCCACGCAGCACCGAGCCCGTGGGCGTGTACATCGACCGCGGGATCATCGAGTACGACGACAGGAAGTACGCCGAGGCCCTCAAGAACTTCCTCGAGGCCCTCCAGATCGACCCGGAGAACGCGGAGGTCCGCTACTTCGTCGGGATCGCGTATCTGGCCCTGGACCAGGTGGACCAGGCGATCACCCATCTGGAGAAGGCGCGCCAGCTGGACCCGGCCGATCTCGACATCGCCTTCAACCTGGCGGTCGCCTATTTCACCAAAGAGGAGTACGACCGCGGGCAGCCCCATTTCCTGTTCGTCCACGGGAAGGAGCCCAGGCGCGACAACCTCGGCTACTACCTCGGGTTCATCCACTTCCAGCGGAAGGAGTACGAGAAGGCGCTGGCCTACTTCCAGGAGAACGTGTCCAGCGACGTCCGCTTCCAGCAGCAGAACCGGTTCTACACGGGGCTGACCAAGCACCACCTGGGCCGGGACGAGGAGGCGACGCGGGATCTGGAGGAGGCGGTCAAGCTCCGGCCCGACGCCCCCCTGGGGCGGACGGCGAAGCTGTTCGCCGAGGCCGTCGCGCCCAAGCCCGCGCCGCGGCGGTACCGGGTCGAGGTGCGCGGCGGGGTCTCTTACGACGACAACGCGACGCTGGCCCCGACGAGCCGCGTCCTGGAGCTCCGGACCCAGCCACGGCGCAGCGCGGCGGAGATCGCCCTGCTCCGGCTGGAGTACGACCTGGTGGCGACCCAGCCCGACACGCTGACGGCGAGCTACCAGATCTTCTCCAACTACTACAACAGCCTCCAGAACCTGGACGTCCTCAACCACACCTGGGGCGCCAACTACGTGCACCGCGCGAGGCTGGGCACGCTCCCGGCCTGGTACGGGGCCCAGTACAGCTACGACTACCTGGAGCTGGACGGCGCCGTGTTCCTGTCCCGCCACACGGGGACCGCCTCCCTCACGCTCTTCGAGAATGACTCCAACTTCACCCTCTTCCAGTACCGCTACCAAGACAAGGATTTTCGCTCGACCAACACCCTGGACCTCCGCAAGGAGAGCCGCGATGGCCAGAACCACGCGCTCGGCGCGACGCACATCCTGGCCTTCGCCGGCGGGAGGCACTTTGTTCGCTTGGGCTACCAGTTCGACGCGGACGATACCATCGGGGCGGACTACCGCTACTTCGGCCAGAAGGCCTCCGTGGGGTTTCAGGTGACCGGCCCGTGGGAGATCCGGTTTCAGGCGGGCTACGACTTCCAGTTCCGCGACTACCCCAACAAGAACGCCCTCGCGGCTGCCCTGAACAAACAGTCGAGGGAAGGATCGTTCGTCCAGGGTGCGCCGTTCAACGTGATGCGCCGCGACGGCGACCACACCTTCACCGCCTCCCTGTCGCGCGACTTCCCCTACGGGCTCAGCGCCTCCCTGGACTTCTTCAAGGAGCGGAACAGCTCCACCTTCTCGCTCTTCGACTTCGACCGGAACGTGGTGACGCTGTCCGTCGGCTGGAAGTACTGAGACCGTCCCGCTGTTGACAAGCTGCGTCAAGCCCCCGAAAATTCGCCCTTTTCCGCCGTCCCCGCTTCGGGTATAGTTTTGTTCCACGACGGACCGGGGGCGGGTGACGGACCCCCGAGGAACTGACGATCCCGGAGGTTGTCTTCCATGGGGACCTTGCTCGTCCGTAGCCTTCTCACGCTCGCTCTCCTGCTGACCTTCATTTGCCCCGTCTGGGCCCAGGACACGAAGGGCGTCGGGGTGGTCACCGCCCTCACGGGCCAGGCGGGCCTCAAGCGGCCCCAGGCCCCCGAGACGCCGCTCAAGCTCCGCGACAACCTCTTCGTCCGCGACGTGGTGGACACCCAGAAGGAATCCCTGGCGCGGATCCTCCTGATGGGCAAGAGCACAGTGACCGTGCGGGAGCTCTCGCGCTTCGAGATCCGGGAAGAGGTGCGGCCGGATGGATCCCAGCGGGCGCTGATCAACCTGGCGGAGGGGAAGATCCGGGTGATGGTGGCCCGGCGGCTGATGCGGCCGGGCGACGAGGTGGAGATCCGCACGCCCAACGCGGTCGCGGCGGTGCGCGGGTCCGACGGGATCATCGAGGTTTCCACGCTCCCCGACGGCCGGCCGCTGACGGTGATCACCGGGGTCTCGGGGGAATTCCAGCTGACCCTCCCGACCACGCCGCCGTTCATCACCAGGGGCAGGGGGTTCGAGGAGGGGCCGGCCTTTGCCGGCGCGGGCGGGCCTCTGCTGGCCATGGCCGAGACGGCCTCCGACGCGGGGCGGGGTCTCCTGCTGGCCCAGCCCCCTATCCCTGGGATCAGCGTCACGCCCCCCATTAGCGTCACGTCCAACCTTGAGGTGCAGGTGGCCGGTCCGGTGCTCGCCCAAACGGTGGCCCAGGCCCTCCGTTCGGACGCCCACATGAGGAACCTGATTGGCGGTTATCAAACGCCGCTGAGCGCGAGCGGCTTCCGCCGACCTTCGCCGCAGACGATCGACAAGCTGGCGGCCAATGCCGAGGCCGCGGCCCAATCCGCCGCCTCGGCCGCCGGCCTCGGGGGCGCGGTGAGTGGTGGTGGCGGCGGCGGCCCACTCGTGCAGGCGCCGATTCTGCCCGGGGGAGGCGGGGGACCACGTCAACCCTCGGTTGTCGTGGATACCCGCATCAGCGTCCTGGTGTACGACTGTAGCTCCTGCGCCGACACCATCAACGGCCTCACGGGGTCGGGCCGGTTATTCAGGGCCGTGAACGCGTCCGACACGGAATTCAAGGTCATGACGGCGACTCAGATCGGGGCCTTCCGGGTACTGGCGATCCCCAGCACGGACGAGCTGGACCACGGCGTGGACGGTCTCCTGCAGAACAACGCCGCGACCCGGGTCGGCAACGCGATAACGGGCAACCAGGTCGTGTCGGGCATTCACACCGCCCATCGCGAAAGCCTCCCGCTGGATCAGCAGCAGGCGCTCGATCAGCTCGTCATCAACGTCCTCCAGTTCGCCGCTCTGGGAGGATCCGGAAAGACCGGCCTCGCCGCAGCCACCGACGGGTGCAACAGCGACGGGTGCGTGGGCGGGAAGGCGGGGGCGCCGTGGATCAACGAGGGGGGCTCGTTTCTGAACCTTGCCGGCACCACCGTTAAACGAAACAAGAATATCAATTCCGTGCAGGCCGCGGCCGGTCAGGAGAATCATCCCATCAACACGGGATCCGGGCTGAGGGGGGGGAAGCCGCTGGATTTCACGAAGCTCAGCGGGTGGGACTACAGCGTCCACTCGACCTTCAAGTGCCCCCCGGCTGACTATCAGCCGATCCACACGACGGCCACGGGCAAAAATGTGACGCTCGTGAAGCCCAAGCCATAGCGGGTCCCCGCCAGGCGCCCCCGGGTGCGCTATAATGGGGGTCCGGTCCGCCGGGCGGCGGCCGGGAGGGGGGGCTCGTGGCGGAGCAGGGACTCAGGGAGCTCGTGGGGCGGGTGATGATCGATCCGGAGTTCCTCCAGACCCTCGTCGGGGACCCCCACGCCGTGCTGGCGGACTATCAGCTGAGCGCGGAAGAGCGGACCTCGGTCCTCCAGGCCATCGCCAAGCTCATGGTCACGCCCCAGTCCCAGCAGGCGCGGGCGTTTCAGACCGCTCTCGTCAAGCGCTGGGCCACCTAGTGCCGGCCCGGCACGGAAGCTGAGGCCGGCCCGCCCGCCGCATGCCGACATCCGACCCCGTTGCTTTCCTCAAGACCGTCAGCGTCTTCAAGGATCTCGCCGAGCCCCACCTGGTCGCCCTGGCCCTCAGGCTGCGGGAGCGCGTGCTCAAGAAGGGCGAGGTGCTCTTCCGCGAGGGCGACAAGGGCGATGAGCTCTACCTGATCCGCGAGGGGACCGTTGTGATCTCCAAGCCCGTCCTCGGGCGCGTGGAGCAGGTGCTGGCGCGGATGGGGCCGGGGGACTTCTTTGGGGAGATGAGCCTCTTCGATCAGGCGCCGCGGTCGGCCACCGTCCAGGCCGAGACCACCGCGCTCCTGCTCTGCCTCGACCGCGAGAGCCTCCACCAGTTCATCGAGATCAGCCCGCGCGCCGCCGCGGCGTTCTTCTTCCAGATGGTCCAGGTGTTCACCACCCGCCTCCGGGAGTCGGGCAACCTCGTCGCGGAGGTGACGCGGTGGGGGCTGGAGGCCACGGGGCTCGACTTCGAGACCAAGCCCTCCCGCTGATGCCTCGGCAGACGAAGATCGAGCTGCTGATCCGCCGGGAGGCCGACGAGGGGTTCGAGGTCCGGGCGGTCCCCAGCTCCCTGGCGTACCTCCAGTACCGCCCCCAGCGCATCGCCGACTCGGCCTGGGAGCTGGCGGAGCTCCCGAAGGGTATCGACCGGCGCCGCACCTACGTCCTCAAGAACCGGGCCACCGACCGCTACATCCTGCTGCGCGAGCGCGAGCGCTTTCTCTGGGCGCAGATGGACGGCCGGACCTCGCTCCAGGACATGGCCACGGCCTACGTCCTCCGCTACGGCGCTTTCGACTTCGACCTGATCCCCAACCTGATCGCCAAGCTCAGACAGGCCGAGCTCCTCACGCTCCGCCCGGCTTCCCGGCTTCGCGAGGCGCTAGCGCGCCACCAGAAGAACCTGGGCGCCCGGGCGCTGGAGGTCGCGTTCAAGGGCCTGGAAAAAATCACGGTGACGAGCCGCAACGTGCAGCGGAACTTCGAGCGGCTCTACCGGTGGGGGGGCCTCCTGATCTTCACCCTCCCCACGCTCGTCCTGGGTCTGGCCCTCGCCGTCCTCGGGGCGATGTCGGCAATCCGCCTCTGGCAGGACGCCGGCGAGATCGCCGGGCCGCTGGCCCAGCACCCCATCCTGGCAGTGCTCTCGGTGAAGTTCTTCTTCTTTGCCACGCTGGCCGCCCACCAGACAGTCCACGGGCTCGCCTGCGTCCACTATGGCCGCCGGGTGCGCGAGTACGGCTTCACCCTCCTCCACGGCTTCGTGCCCACCTTCTACGTGGACGTCACCGACATCTTCATGGCGAGCCGCCGGGCCCGGGTGGTGACCGCGCTGGCCGGCCCCCTCGTCCACCTCTACTTCGGCGCGCTCTGCTTGTGGACCGCGACCCACCTGCCCTTCGGCTTCCTCCAGAGCTTCGTGGTGGCCACCGGCGTCCTCCAGTGGCAGTCCTTGCTGGTCTGCCTGTACCCTTTCTGCTTCCTGGAGATGGACGGCTACCACATCCTGGTGGACGTGCTGGGGCTCCCCACGCTCAACAAGGACTCGTGGCGCTTCTTCCGCGACGAGCTGTGGCGGCGCCTGGGGGAGGGGAAGGGCATCTCCCGCCAGGAGGCGATCTGGGTGGGCTATATCGTCCTCTCGTTCGTGTCGGTCAGCGCCTTCGTGCTGTTCAATCTATGGGGCCTGACCCACATGGGGTCCAGCTGACGCGCCTCTCACCGCTTCTCCTCTCCCCCTCACCCCGCCCCACTCGAATGCCCCTCACCTCTTCTCCTCTCCCCCTCACCCTGCCCTCTCCCCCTCGGGGGGGGAGAGGATGAAGGTGAGGGGATTATGAGTGGGGTGAGGGGGGAGAGGATAAAGGTGAGGGGGGAGGGTCGACGGGGCTAGTCGGGCAGGTCTTTCCCCGCCAGCAGGGCGCGGATGAGGCGATCCAGGCTCGACTGAAGGCCTGAGGTCGCCGCCTCGAAGGTCGCCTCGGCCAGTTCCAGCGCCGCCCGCTGTCCCGCCTCGGGCAGCGCCGCCAGCGCGGCCTGGGCCTTTCGCCGCACTGCCGGCCCGAGAAGCCTCGCCACCTCCGTCGCGAAGCCCAGCGCGGTGCGGACCTGCTCCCCCTTATCCGGCTGCGCAGGGAGCCTCTGACGGAACAGGCGAGGCAGGCGCAGACTCACCGCCAGGCGGTCGCCGGCCGCCTCCACCAGATCCCCGGTGACCGGCCCCCACTCCAGGCGGAGCCGCTCCACGACCCCCAGGATGGACGGTCGAAGGAGCGGTGTACTGCCGTGGGCGATGAGCTCGCCCATCGCGTGGCGCCACCCGGGGGAGAACGGGACGGCCGTCCCCTCGGCGGGCGCCGGGGGCAGGACGGCCAGGATCTCTCCCGTCGGATCGAGGATCAGATGGTCCTCGACGGCCTCGCCTAGGGCGCAGAGCGAGCAGAAGACGCGTGGGCCCTCCGTCCTGACGACCCGGGGCTCGGCGCGCACCACGTCCTGCCAGCGCTGCCGGTAGTATGGGCGTCCCTGAAAGACGACCTTCTCGATTCCGTCCCGCAGCTGGACGTACGCGCCCGCCGGGGCAAAGAGCCTCTCGTGGGGGGCCGGCGTCCAGGCGAGATCGGACGCCATGAACCGATCGAGCGGCGACGTCGCGGCCGGATCGTAGCGGAATGACTCCAGGAGGGCGGTGAAGAGCTGCTCCGTCGCGTAGGGGCCCCGGTAGCCGACGCGCGGCGTTCCCTGATCCACGAGGAGGGTCGCCAGGAAGTTCAGCACGGCGGTTCCGGCCCCGGGCGGCAGCCGCTCGGGCTCGGCGAGGGGGGGGATGAAGCCGACCGCCCCGTAGTCCACCGACTGGAAGTGCGTGATCGGTTCCACGGGCTGAAACGGCTCGACCGGCTCCAGGAGCCAGAGGCGGTCGGAGCGCCCCCAGGCGGGCGACTCCACCGCTCCGGGCTCGATGCCGACCCAGCTCCCACCGGGAATGCGGACCCGCGCGTGGCGGAGGCGTCCCGCGTCGTCCCACTCGGCGACCGTGAGCGGCGTGCCGTGCCGGTCGGCTTCGGAGACCAGCAGCGGCCGCCCGGACGGACCCGGCCGGTGGATCACGACGGTGCCGTGTGGCTTCACGGTCCTGAGCGGATCGGTCATGGGGGGTTGATGATACAATACCGGGTGTTCATGCTCGACCGCCGCTGCCAGGTCCTCCTTCCGCTCTCGCTGGCTCTGGCGCTGACCGCGTGCGCCGGCCGGGGCGGGATCCCGCGCGAGCCGTTCCCCGACGTGCCGGTCCCGGCCTCGTTTATCCCGTACTCCGACCAGTGGGTCAGGATCCGGTCGGCTCAGGCCGATGTGGCCCGGCTGATCTACATGAGCGAGCTGGACGTGGAGGGCGCCGCTGCCGCGGCGAGGGATCTCCTCCTCGCCAAGGACTGGGCCCTCCTCCTCACGAACCGGACCAAGACCCCCGACGGCTACAAGGTCACCATCATGGACTTCGGGAAGGAAGCGGACACGATCCGGCTCACCGCGCGTGAGGGCGTCAACGCCACCCACGTGGAGCTCTCCGTGGCCCGCATGACGCGCCGATGAGCCTCCACAATCTCTGCTGGCTTCCGGCGATGGAGCTGGCCGCCCTCATCCGGGCCAGGAAGCTCTCGCCGGTCGAGCTCACCGAGGCGCTGCTGGCCCGCATCGAGCGGCTGAACCCCACGCTCAACGCCTTCTGCGCGGTTACCGCCGACGTGGCGCGCCAGGGAGCGAAGATCGCCGAGGCCGCCATCATGCACGGCGAGCCGCTCGGCGCGGTGCACGGCGTGCCCGTGTCCATCAAGGACGTCCTCTTCACCCGGGGGATCGTCACCACCGGCGGCTCGCGGATCTTCGCCGACTTCGTGCCGGAGGAAGACGCGATCGCTGTCGAGCGGCTCAAGGCCGCGGGCGCGGTGATCCTCGGGAAGACCACCACGCCGGAGTTCGGTCACAAGTCCCTGGCCGACAGCCCGCTCTTGGGCGTCACCCGGAACCCGTGGCGCTCGGATCGGACGCCGGGAGGCTCCAGCTCGGGCGCCGGCGCGGCGGTGGCGGCGGGGCTCGGTCCGCTCGCCCTCGGGACCGATGGCGGCGGCTCCATCCGGATCCCAGCCTCCTTCTGTGGAGTGTACGGCTTCAAGCCCTCCTTCGGGCGCATCCCGAGCGGCCCGGGATTTCCGGGATGGGAGACCTTCACCGTCCCTGCCCCCATGACCCGCACCGTACGCGACGCCGCGCTCATGCTGGACGTCCTCGCGGGCCCGGACGACCGGGACCGCCATTCGCTTCCGGCCATGGCCGGCTCGTACCTCGCGGCGTGCGACGAGCCGATCCAGGGGTGGAGCGTGGCGTGGAGCCCCGATCTCGGCTACGCGCAGGTGGAGCCCGAGGTCATCCGCCTGACGGAGGAGGCGGCGGGCGTGTTCGAGGCCCTGGGCTGCCGCGTCGAGACGGTGGCGACGGGCTGGGAGAATCCGGAGGAAACTTTCGCCACCATGGCCGCCGCCGAGATGTACGCGAACTGGGGAGACCGCCTGCCCGAGTGGAGAGACCGGATGGATCGCACGCTGGTGCGCTTCCTCGAGCGGGGCGGTGGCGTGACGATCGGGGAGTACCTCCGGGCGGCCCGCCGGCGCCGCGAGTTCTGGCTGGAGGCGCAGGGCTTTCTGGCGCGCTTCGATCTGCTCCTCACGCCGACCGTGCCCGTCCCGCCCTTCGCCGGCGACGGCTCGTGGCCGCGCGAGATCGCGGGGCAGAAGGTGTCGCCCCTCGGCTGGATGGCCTTCACCTATCCGTTCAACCTGACCGGTCAGCCCGCCGCCTCGATTCCCGTGGGCTTCACCCACGACGGCCTGCCCGTGGGGCTTCAGATCGTGGGGCGCCGTCACGCCGATCGCGCGGTGCTCGCGGCGTCGGCCGTCTTGGAGGCGGCGCGTCCCTGGGCCTCCAAGAGGCCGCCGGTGGACTGATGCTGAAGGGGTTCCTCTACCGCCTGTACGAGCGCCAGCTCCTGGGCGAGGTTTTTCACCGGCCGCTCCCGCGGCATGTGGGCCTGATCCAGGACGGCCACCGGCGCTACGCGCGGGAAACCGGCCTGGTGAGCCTCGCCGAAGGGTACCGCATGGGGGCGGAGAAGACCGAGGAGGTGCTCGCCTGGTGCGCCGAGCTGGGCATCCCCACGGTGACGCTCTGGTGGCTCTCGACCGAGAATCTCACCCGCGAGCCCGGCGAGGTCGCCGACGTCCTCCAGGTGATCGAGACGAAGATGGCCGAGTGGATCGAGGGCGGCCTGGCCGAGCGGCTCGGGATGCGCGTGCGGCCGATCGGCCGGCTGGACCTGCTCCCCGCCGGGGCGCTCAAGGCGCTCAGGGCGGCGGAGTCGGCGACGCGCCGGCACGAGCGGATGCTCCTCAACGTGGGGGTGGGGTACGGCGGCAGGCAGGAGATCGTGGATGCCGTCAAAGGGTACCTCCGGGAGTGCTTCACCCGCGGGGAACGTTCCGACGAGATCCTCGGCGCCCTCACCCCCGACGCCGTGGACAAGTATCTCTACACCTACGACTGCCCCGATCCCGACCTGATCATCCGCACCTCGGGAGAGGTGCGCCTCTCCGGCTTCATGCTCTGGCAGAGCGCGTACAGCGAGTTCTACTTCTGCGACGTCCACTGGCCGGCCTTCCGCAAGATCGACTTTCTCCGTGCCATTCGGAGCTACCAGCACCGGCAGCGGCGCTTCGGCCGGTAGCAGCGGCTCCCCCCTTCCCCGGACCGTCTGGGCCTTAGGCTGGGTCAGCTTCTGCTCCGACGTGGCGTCGGAGATGATCTACCCGCTGCTCCCGCTCTTCCTGACGCGCACGCTCGGGGCGCCGATGAAGGCGGTGGGGCTCATCGAGGGGACCGCCGAGGCCACGTCGAGCG
The DNA here is from genome assembly GCA_001443385.1 of Candidatus Rokubacteria bacterium CSP1-6. Taxonomy (GTDB): domain Bacteria; phylum Methylomirabilota; class Methylomirabilia; order Rokubacteriales; family CSP1-6; genus CSP1-6. The sequence continues at coordinate 36,629 of LDXP01000005.1, read as the reverse complement.
GCCTGCGCCTGGCGGCGGGTTGGCTCTCGGACCGGATGGGACGGCGAAAGCCGTTCGTCGTCGCCGGCTACGCGTGCGCGGCGGCGGCCAAGCCGCTCCTCGCTCTGGCCGGCACGTGGGGGCACGTCCTCGGCATCCGGTTCCTGGATCGCTTCGGCAAGGGGCTGCGCACGCCGCCGCGCGATGCGCTGCTGGCCGACGCGGCGCCCGGGCCCATCCGCGGGCGGGCCTTCGGCCTTCACGGGAGCATGGACACCGCCGGCGCCGTGGTGGGACCGCTCCTGGCCTGGGTGCTCCTGCCGGCCTTCGGCGGGGATTTCCGCGCGCTCTTCCTCCTGTCGTTCGTCCCCGCGTTGATCGGGATCGTCGTCCTTCTCGTCGGCGTGCGGGAGATCCCGGTGAGGCCAGAGGCCCCCCTCACCCTGCCCTACTCGATGCCCCTCACCTCTTCTCCTCTCCCCCTCACCCTGCCCTCTCCCCCTCGGGGGGAGAGGATGAAGGAGAGGGGGTTATGAGTTGGGAGGGGATGAAGGTGAGGGGGGCGCCGCCCGGCGAGCTCGGCGGGAGATTCTGGCGCTTCGTGCCGATCCTCGTCTGCTTCGGGATCGGCAACTCCTCCGACGCGTTCCTGATCCTCCGCTCCCGCCACCTGGGGATCGGCGAGGGATCGATCCCGCTCCTCTACCTCACGTTCAACGTCGTGTACGCGGCCGTGTCCTTTCCGGTGGGCGTCCTCTCCGACGCGTTCGGGCGGCGGCGCGTGATTCCTCTCGGGTACGCAGTCTTCGCCCTCGTCTACCTCGGATTTGCGCGGGCGGACCGGGCATGGGAGGCGTGGCCGCTTTTCGCGCTCTACGGGATCTACTACGCGCTCACGGAGCGGATCCAGCGCGCGTTCGTCGCCGACCTGGTGCCGGCGGCGGACCGCGGCCGGGCGTTCGGCATCTACCACGCGGTCGTGGGCGCGCTGGCGCTCCCCGCGAGCCTGCTGGCGGGCTGGCTCTGGGACGCGGCCGGCCCCGCCGCGCCCTTCTGGCTCGGGGGCGCGTCCGCCGCGCTCGCGCTGCTTCTCTTCTTGCTCCTGCGTCCGTAAGGCCGCTGTGGCGCGTGGTATCATGAGGCGGTCGAGCAGGGTTTGACGATGAGCGAGATCAACTGGCTTCGGCAGCTCTCCCGAAGGATCGGCGGCCCGCGGTTCCTGGCGCTGCCATTCCTCAGAGGGCTCGCCGTCATCGCGGGCTTCGTCTGGCTGGCGCTCACCCCCACGGACTTCGTGGGCTGGATCCTCCTGGCCTTCGCGCTGGCGGCGTTCACTTGCTACAGCCTCGTCCTCTACCTGCTCATCTGGCTCCGCCCCGGACTGGTCTTCCGCCTCCAGCTCCCGGTCCTGCTGCTCGACCTGGCCTTCGCGCTCCTCCTGATCCGCCTCTCGGGCGGGGCCGAGAGCACCCTCTTCCTCGCCCTGCTCCTGATCGCCGGGCTCCAGTCCTACTACTACGGGATCCGGCGCGGCGTGGCGGTGGCCGTCGGGGCCTCCGTCGCCTACGTCTGGGTCATCTGGCCGACGCTCGTCCACCACGAGTGGGCGAACGCCGCCATCCGGATCGCCGTGCTGATCGGGACGGCCGTGGGCGTCGGCGTGCTCGCCGACATCGAGGAGCGCGAGCGCCTGGCGGTCGCGGCCCTGAACCGGGAGATCGAGGCGCGCGAGCGCTTCATCACGAACGTCGTGGAGAGCCTCCGGGACGGCCTCGTCGTGCTCGACGCGGACGGGCGGGTGCGGGCCTGGAACCGCGCGATGGAAGAGCGGTATGAGGTCAAGGCCCAGGAGGTGCTCGGCAGGCCGTTCCTGGACATCAATCCGACCTGGAAGCGCGAGGGGCTGGCGGAGCCGATCGAGCGGCTCCTCCGGGGGGAGATCGAGGAATTCGCGGTTGAGGGGCTGGAGCACGAGACTCTCAAGAAGGGCCGGGTCATCCTGGACGTGAAGGGAAGCCTCCTCAGGGAGAACCTGGCGCCCACCGGCGCCGTGCTCCTCCTCGAGGACACCACCGAAAAGGTGGGGCTGGAGCGCTCCGCCCGCCAGGCGGAGAAACTCGCCGCCCTCGGCACGCTCTCCGCGGGGCTCGCCCACGAGCTGAACAATCCCGTCGGCATCATCTCCTCCCGGATTGATCTGATGCTCCAGGAGGCCGAGGAGCTGGGGCTGCCGCCCCAGGTCCGGCAGGACCTGGAGGTCCTTCACCGCCACTCGCAGCGCGTGTCGCGGATCGCCCGGGGGCTCCTGTCCTTCGCGCGCCAGTCCCCGGGGGACCGCGGCCTCCTGGACCTGAATCGCGTCGTCGAGGACACCATGCTCCTCCTGGAGAAACAGGTGAGCAAGGAGGGGATCACGGTGCGGCGGTCGCTGGCGCGGGATCTGCCCCCGATGCAGGGGGATCCCAACGCGCTCCAGCAGGTCGTCCTGAACCTCCTGACCAATGCCCGGGACGCGATGAGGGACGGGGGCGAGATCCGGATCGAGACCGGCACCGTCGCCGGCCGGCCGGGCTGGCTGCGCCTCGTCGTGGCCGACAACGGCCCGGGGATCCCGCTCGACCGGCTGCCGAGGATCTTCGATCCGTTCTACACGACGAAGGCGCAGGGGACGGGGCTCGGGCTGTCCGTGAGCTACGGGATCGTCCGCGAGCTCCAGGGCACGATCGACGTCCAGTCCCAGCCCGGGAAGGGGACCACCTTCACGCTCACGTTTCCGGTCGTCGCGACGGAAGACCACGCATGAGACACCCGCCGTCACTAAACTGTCGCGCGCCCGTTCGAGCGCTGGCTTTGCCAGCGCAATCCAGTCTGGGGGGAGGTGTCGGAAGGGGGGCGGAGCCCCCCTCCGAGATATGACCCGCGGCCGCCTCCTCATCGTGGACGACGAGCCCGACATGCTCGAGAACGTGAGCCGCATCCTCGGCAAGGCCGGCTATGAGTGCCTGACCGCGGGAGAGCCCCGCAAGGCGCTGGCCCTCATGGAGTCCGAGCGCCCCGACGTCCTCCTGACCGACCTCAAGATGCCCGGCATGGACGGCCTCACCCTGCTCCGCCGCGCGCGCGAGGTGGATTCCCAGGTGCCGGTCATCATCGTGACCGGCTTCGCCACCATCGAGTCGGCCGTGGAGGCGGTGAAGGAAGGCGCCTTCGACTATCTGCCCAAGCCGTTCAGCGCGGACCAGCTCAAGCTGGCCGTGGACCGGGCCCTCGCCCAGCGCCGCCTGGCCGTGGAGAACCTCCGGCTCCGCGAGCAGCTGCGCGGGACCTACGGCTTCGAGAACATCATCGGCCGGAGCCCGGCCATGGCTCAGGTCTTCGAGCTGGTGCGGAAGGCGGCCCGGTCCGAGGCGAACATCCTGATCATCGGGGAATCGGGGACCGGCAAGGAGCTGGTGGCGAACGCCATCCACTTGAGCAGCACGCGGGCGACGGAGGCGTTCGTCCCCGTGGACTGCGCGTCGCTGCCGGAGCAGCTCCTGGAGTCGGAACTCTTTGGTCACGAGAAGGGCGCGTTCACGGGGGCGGTGAGGACCAAGCCGGGCCTCATCGAGGTGGCCCACCGCGGCACGCTGTTCCTCGACGAGATCGGGGAGCTCCCGGTGGGGCTCCAGGTGAAACTCCTCCGCGCGCTCCAGGAGCGGCAGATCCGCCGGGTGGGGGGCACGCGGCAGATCGATGTGGACGTGCGCCTGGTGTCGGCGACGAACCGCGATCTGCGCGACCAGGTGGTGAAAGGGCAGTTCCGCGAGGAGCTCTACTACCGCATCAACGTGATCCCGATCTCGCTGCCGCCCCTCCAGGAACGCAAGGGGGACGTGACGCTCCTGGCCCACACATTCTTGAAAAAGTACGGCCAGGGGCGGGAGGTTCCCCTCAGGGGGTTCGAACCCGAGGCGATCCAGATTCTGGAACACTACGCCTGGCCCGGCAACGTCCGGGAGCTCCAGAACGTCATCGAGCGGGCCTGCGTCCTCGCCGAGGGGGAGACCATCAGCGCCCGCGATCTGCCCGCGCACCTGAGCGTTCCGCCCGCGGCCGTCGGCGGCGCGCAGATCCCTTCCCTGGCCGGCAAGAACCTCCCCCTCAAAGAAGCCAAGGCCCAGTGGATGATCCAGCTCGAGGCGACGTACCTCACCGAGCTGCTCCGCCGCCACGACGGCAACGTCTCGCAGGCCGCCAAGGCGGCCGGGATCGACCGGAAGACCTTCCACCGCCTAATCAATAAGTACGGGATCCGCGAGGCCGGCCCGGCCGAAGCAGGCTAGGCCGTCCCCGAGGAGCCTGCCCCACCTGGGGTGACCGCGCCTCAGATGGTGCCCGCTGCCCGCGCCCCGTCTCAGCAGTAACTCCTCGATTTTCAATCCTTCTCCTTCTCCCTCCCCATGGCACCTCCGTTGCAGTTTGCCTGGATGGGCGGAACCGACCGCCAGCGAAAGGAGAGATCCATGAAACTCCAGAAAATTCTGGTTCCACTTGACGGCTCGGCGCTCGCGGAAGCCGCGCTGCCGAAGGCAGTCGAGATGGCCGAGAGCTCCGGGGCAAAGCTGCTGTTGATCCGCGCTGCCGAGGCCCACACGCTTCCCGGTGTCGATCCCACCGAGGCCCAGATCAAGGTGGTGCAGGAGGCCGAGGACTACCTCGCCCAGGTCGGCGACCGTCTCGCGGCCCTGGGGCTGAAGGACGTGGAGACGTCCGTCTGGTACGGCCCGGCGGCGTACGCGATCGTGGAGGCCGCGCGCCTCAACAAGGTGGACCTCATCGCGATGACGACCCACGGCCGGAGCGGGCTGGGGCGCCTCATCGTGGGGAGCGTGGCCGAATCGGTGCTGCGCGGAACCACGACGCCGATCCTCCTGATCCGCGCGGCCGAGGCGCCGGTCCAGGCGCCGGTGGAAAAGGGCGAGGCCAGGCCCTGGCAGGGCCCTGTGGCCGGGAGGGTGTAGGCCGTGTATCAGCGTGTCCTCGTTCCCCTGGACGGCTCGCGGGTGGCGGAGGCGATTCTCCCCTTCATCGAGCAGATCGCCGGTCCGCTGGACATGGAGGTCCTGCTGGTCCGCGTGGTGCCGCTGACCTCTATGGACGTGGCGGCGATGGCCAAAGAGGCGCAGCGGGGGGAGCCGATCCTCAAGGAGCTGGACGCCCAGGGCTACCTCGAGCCGCTGGTGGCGTCGCTCAAGGCGAAGGCAGTGCGCGCGGGCGCCCGGGTGAGGATCGGCGACCCTGCGACGGAGATCGTCGCGGCGGCGAAGGAGATCAACGCCGACCTGATCGCCATGACCACCCACGGGCGCAGCGGCCTCGGGCGGCTCCTGTTCGGCTCCGTGGCCGAGGCGGTCCTGCGTAGCTCGCCGATCCCGGTGTTTCTCCTGCGCACCTCGGAGGCCGCCCTCGAGAGCGCCGCATGATCGCGCGGATCCTGTACGCCACGGATTTCTCGGCAGCCTCGCTCGCGGCCTGGCCGTGCGCGACGGAGCTCGCGAGGGTGTGCCGCGCCGAGCTGGTCATCCTCCACGTCGTGCCGCCGCTCACGGCGCCGCCGGAGGGGTTCTTCTCGGCGGACGTCTTCACGCGCTACTGGGAAACGGCCCGGGACGAAGCGGAAGCCGAGATCTCCAAGCTGGTGGCCCAGGCGGAGCTCGAGACCCTGAAGGTGCGCTCCCGCGTGGACAAGGGCCGCGCCGCCGAGCAGATCCTGCTGGCCGCCGCCGAGGAGCAGGCGGGGTTGGTCGTCGTGGGGACCGTCGGACGCACCGGGTTCAAGCAGATGTTCCTTGGGAGCGTCGCCGACGAGGTCCTGCGCCGGGCGCCGTGCTCCGTCGTGACCGTGGGCCCGCTGTGGGCCCGCAGAGCGCCCCTGGCCACGCTGATCTATCCCACGGACTTCTCCCCGACGGCGCAGGAGGCGTGGCCGGTGGCGGAGGAGCTGGCAATCGCCCGCGGGGCGCAGCTCATCCTCCTCCACGTGATGCCGGAGGTTCCGGAGGATCCCCGGGTCTCGCCGTCGGAGCGGGCGAAGCTGGAAGCCGGCTACCGCCGGCGCGCCGAGCAGTCGGTGAAGGATCTGCTGGCGAAGAGCCGGATTCCCAGCCCCCAGGTCCAGACGGTGCTCGCCCACGGAGTCGCCGAGGAACAGATCGTCAACCAGGCGGTCGCGTCGGGGGCGGGCCTGATCGTGATGGGCACCCACGGCTGGTCGGGGCTCATCCGGTGGACGCTCGGTTCCATCGCTCACCGCGTCATTCGAACGGCTCCCTGCCCCGTCCTGACGGTCGGCCCGCAGAGCCACAGAGAGGAGGCCCGCCGTGTCTCCTGAAGTTTCGATCCTGCAGGATGCGCTCAGCATCGAGTTGATCCGCCGGCAGCTCTCGGCCAAGACCGTGGCGCGCCAGATCTACCTGTTCGGCGAGGTGTCGTCCACCAACGACGCCCTCCGCCACCTGGCCAAGGCCGGGGCGCGGGAGGGAACGACCGTGCTGGCCGAGAGCCAGAGCGCCGGTCGGGGCCGGCTCGGCAAGGGCTGGTTCTCGCCGTTCGGCGTGAACCTCTACGCCTCGGTCCTCTTCCGGCCCGCCATCGGTCCGAAGGACGCGCCGGTCTTCTCCTTCATCGCCGGCCTGGCGGTGGCCGATGCCGTCCGGTCGGTCGGAGTCCCGGCGGCCATCAAGTGGCCCAACGACATCCTGGTGAACCGGAAGAAGGTGGCTGGGGTGTTCGCCTCGCTGGCCACCACCGGGGATCGGCTGGACTACGTGATCCTCGGGGTGGGGGTGAATCTCAACGTCGAGCGCGCCGCCCTCGTGGAGGCGCTGGGGGACGCCGGCCGCGCGGCCGCCTCGCTCCGGGAGCTGGCGGGGCGGAACATCGACCGGAACGCCTTCACGGCCAGCTTCCTCATGTCCCTCGACGAGTGGTTCTACGTCTATCGGGACCGGCACGCGGAGGCCCTGCTTGAGGCCTGGCGCGATCGTGACATCCTGACCGGGCGGCGGGTGGAGGTGCGGGAGGAAGGGAGCGTCTTCCAGGGCAGGGCCCTGGGCGTTGACGCCGAGGGCCACCTCCTTGTGGAAGAAGCGAAGGGACGGGCCCGGCAGGTCGTGGCGGGGCAGGTCCGCCTCCTGGATTGAGGGCGCCTCCATGAAAATCGAACTTCGCGGCGTGTCGCTGGCGCCGGCGCTCGGCGCCCGGATCGAGAGGCGGCTCAACCGGGAACTCGGGCGGATCCAGGCGAGCCCGGTCACGGCCGTGGTGACCTTCATCGACGACAACGGTCCCAAGGGAGGCCGGGCCCTGCGCTGCGCGCTGACCGTCCGCATCCCGCGGCGGCCCGCGATCCGGGTGGAAGACGTGGCCGAGAACGCGTGGCTCGCCTTCGACCGGAGCTTCGGCGGCCTGAAGCGGGAGCTGGCGGAGTACCGGGAGCGGCGCCTGGAGCGGGCCCGCTACCCCAAGAAGTACTTCGCCGCGAAGCGGCTGGTGTCAGAGTAAGCCCATGAAAGGAGTCCGGGTATGAAGGGGGTTCGTCGGATTCTTCATCCCACCGATTTCTCCCGCGCCTCGGGCGCGGCGTTCCTGAAGGCCGTGGCCCTGGCCAAGGAGAGCCGGGCCGAGCTCCTGCTGGTCCACGTGCTGCTCCCGACGACGCCGTTCATCGGGGACGGATACATCTCCCCCAAAACCTACGAGGAGCTGGAGGCTTCGGCTCGCCGGGGCGCGCAGCGGGAGCTGGCCAAGGTGGTGGCCAAGGCCCAGAAGGCCAAGGCGCGGGTCAAGGCGGTGCTGCTGGAGGGCGTGCCCTACGACCGGATCGCGCGGGTCGCCCGCTCCAAGCGCGCCGACCTGATCGTGATGGGGACTCACGGGCGTAGCGGCCTGTCCAAATTCTTCCTCGGCAGCGTGGCCGAGCGGGTGATCGCGCTGGCCCCGTGCCCGGTGCTCACGGTCCGCGGGAAATAAGGCGGGACGCATGATCGAGTCGAGGGAGCTGCAGGCGTACCTTGCCCGGGTCTTCCGGCGGCCGGTCGAGCTGCTGGGCGTGCGGCCCCTCAAGGACAATCTCGGCGAGGGGGCCAATCCCAAGGCCTTCGGCTACGGGGTGCCGCTCGAGGTGGAGTGCCTCATCGGGGGCGAGCCCCGGCAGTTCGTCCTGGCCCGGACCCGGCCCGAGGAGGGCTTCGGCCACGAGTACCCGGCGGACCGCGCCTGGGCCGCGCTGTGGGGGCACGCCGCATTCAACGCGCTGCCGCGCCACGTCAGGAGCTTGGACGTCGGGTTCGTGCGCGCGGGCGGCGAGCTGGTCTCGGCCGGCGACTCGGCGGAATTCTTCCAGCTCGTCGAGAAGGCCGAGGGAACGCCGTACTGGCTCGATCTGGATCGCCTCCTCACCGAAGAGGCGCGTTCGCTGGACCTCGGGCGGGTGGACGCCCTGGCGGGCTACCTGGCCGAGATCCACGCGGAGAAGAAGCGGGCGCCCTGGCTCTACCAGCGGCGGGTCCGCGAGCTCGTCGGGCACGGCGAGTGCCTCATGGGGATCCTCGACAGCTACCCGCATCCATACCCGCTGTTGCCGCCCGAGGCGTGCGCGGCCCTGGAGCATGCAGCGGTCGAGTGGCGCTGGCGGCTGCGCGGGTTCACCCACCGGCTGGCGCGGGTCCACGGGGACTTCCATCCGTGGAACCTCCTCTTCCGCGAGGGGACCGATTTCTCGGTGCTGGACCGGAGCCGGGGCGAGTGGGGGGAGCCGGCCGACGACGTGGCCGCCCTCAGCATCAACTACCTGTTCTTCGGCCTCCTGAAGGGGCCGGGCCTGGCGGAGCCCTTCAAAGGGTTCTTCCACCGGTTCCTCGAGGGGTACCGCGCTCGGAGCGGCGATCATGAGCTGTTCGAGGTGCTCCCGCCGTTCTACGCCGGCCGGGCGCTCGTGATCGCCCATCCGCGCTGGTACCCGCGCATCCCCGAGGGCGTGCGGATCGCGCTCCTCAACTTCGCCGCCTCCATGGGGGATCTGGGGCCGTTCGATCTAGAGGCTGTCGAGCAGAGCTTCGGTGGCGCGTCGCCGGGCGCGGCAGCAGGGGAGGGATAGACCATGGCGAAGCGAATTCTGGTGCCGCTGGATGTCTCACCGCTGGCGGAGTCGATCGTGCCGGTGGTGGCGGATGCCGCCCGCGGGGCGGGGGCGACCGTGCGCCTGCTCCACGTGGCCCCGCTGCCGCAGGCCCTCGTGAGCGAGACGGGGCAGGTCATCGCCTATCTGGACCAGGAGATGGAGCGCCTGGAGGCGGAGGGGATGGATTACCTGCGGGCCGTCGAGGTCCAGCTCGAAGGGATCCCGGTGGAGTGCGTCGTGAGGTTCGGGGACCCGGTGCAGGAGATCCTCCTGGAGTCCGAGGCCTTCGGCGCCGACGTCATCGCGGTGGCGACGGCGGGACGGAGCGGGGTCGGCCGCACGGTGCTCGGGAGCGTGGCCGAGCAGGTCTTCCGGAAGTCCCGGCTGCCGGTCGTGCTGTATCACCCCGGCCTCTGGGGATCCGTCTGAGGGGCCCCCCCCAAATGCCGCAGTACGAGTTCGAGTGCCGGAAGTGCAAGAAGGTCTTCACCCTGCTGCTGCGGATCAGCGAGCGCGCGACGGCCAAGATCCAGTGTTCCGGTTGCGGGAGCGAGGACGTCGAGGCGGTCATGCAGACGTTCGTCGCGCGAACCGCGAGGAAAAGTTAGGAGACAGCGATGCTGACGATGGATCGGATCAGGGGGCGGCTTGTGGACATCGAGCTCGAAAAGGTGGAGCCGTTCGGCTGGGTTGCCGTCGGCGTGGTGATGGAAGGCTTCAGCCACGAAAAGGGGATGCTCTTCGAGGTCAAGGCCTCGGATCCCTTCGAGGCCGAGACCAAGCTCCGGGCAGAGATCGAGGCGTTCTTCGCCTGAGGGAGCCATGGACGTCAGCGCGCGGTTGACAGAGCTGGCCAAGCTGCGGGGGACGCGCGAGACCCCCGTGGTGAGCGTGTACCTGAACACCCGCTGGGGGGACGAGCATCAGCGCGACCGGGTCCGGGTCTTCCTCAAGAACGAGATCCGAAAGGCGCGCAAGGCCTCAACCGCTGAGGGGATGGAGGCCGACCTGGACTGGATCCAGGCCGAAGGCGACGCGCTCATCACGCAGTCGCGGTTCCCCGAGGCCCACGGCGTCGCGCTCTTCGCCTGTCGGGCGCTGGGCCTTCGGGACATCATCCCGGTCCGGGTTCCGTTCGAGAGCGCCTTCGTCGTGGCCGACGCGCCGCACCTCTCCCCCCTGGCGGCGTTGCTGGAGAAGACCCCGTCGGCGCTGGTGGTCTTCGTCGACGGCGAGAGCGCCCGCCTCGTGCCGTTGACGACCGAGGGCGTGGGGGAGGAGGTGGCCCTGGAGAGTGAGGTTCCCGGCCATCACCGCCGGGGCGGCTGGGCGCAGCTGGCCCAGTCCCGCTACCAGCGCCACATCCAGGATCATCGGGGGCGCCACTTCGAGGCGGTGGTGGAGGCGCTCATCGGCCTGACCGAGGGGAACGGGGTGCGGCGAATCCTCATGGCGGGGGAGCCGAGGACGATCGCGGTCTTCCAGAAGCGGCTGCCCAACCGAATCGCCGAGCGGGTTGTCGGCAGCATCGCCGGCGCGCGCCACGAGTCGGCGGCGGTCCTGGTCGGGCGCGCCGCCGAGTTTCTGGCGCACCTCCGGGGCGGAGAAGGGGCGGACGCGGTGGAGGCGGTCCTCACCGAGGCGGCGAAAGGGGGGCGGGCCGTCGCGGGGCTCGAAGAGACGCTCGAGGCCGTCGCCCGCGGCGCGGTGCAGCGCCTCTACCTGCTGGGGAGGTTCAGTCAGCCCGGCCGTCTCTGCGTCGAGTGCGGGGCGCTCCAGAGCGGCGACGCCGCCAGCTGCCGCCTGTGCGGCAAGCCCACCGAGGCGGCGGAGCTGGGGGGGGCGATCGTGGATCGGGTCATCGCCGCGGGCGGCAAGGTGGAGACAGTCGAGATCCATCAGGCGCTGGCGCGCGTGGGCGGCGTGGCGGCGCTCCTGCGCTATCCGCTCTGACCCCCCCGAGGAGACCGACCGGTGCCCCCGACCGCCACCGCTCCCCTGGCCACCGCGTTCGAGGCGCTTCTCTGGGAGCGGCGGCCGGACGGCAGCGTGGTGTGCAACCTCTGCGCCCACCGCTGCCGGATCCGTCCGGGGCTCCGCGGGATCTGCGGGGTGCGGGAGAACCTCGAGGGGACACTGGTCACGCTGGTCGCGGATCGCGTGATCAGCGTTGAGGTCGACCCCATCGAGAAGAAGCCGTTCTTCCACTTCCTGCCCGGCACCCTCGCCTACTCCATCGCGACGGTCGGTTGCAATTTCCACTGCCTCTTCTGCCAGAATTACGTCATCTCCCAGTGGCCGCGCGAGCGCCCCGGCCCGTTTCCGGGGGACGCGATCGCCCCGGAGGAGATCGTGGCGGCGGCGCGCGCCACGGGCTGCCGCTCGATCGCGTACACCTACACCGAGCCCACCATCTTCTTCGAGCTGGCGCTCGAGACGAGCCGCCTCGCCGCCGCGGCGGGGATCCGGAACCTCTTCGTCACAAACGGCTACATGACCCGGGAGGCGCTCGCCCTCGTCGCGCCCATCCTCCACGGCGCCAACGTGGATCTCAAGAGCTTCTCCGACCGCTACTACCGGAAGGTCTGCGGCGCGACGCTCGCCCCGGTGCTCGAGACCATCCGCGCCATGCGGGAGCTCGGCATCTGGGTCGAGGTGACGACGCTCGTGATCCCCGGCCTGAACGACGGGGACGAGGAGCTGGCGGCCCTCGCGGGATGGCTCGCCTCGGTGGACCGCGACATGCCGTGGCACGTCTCCGCGTTCTTCCCGACCTACCGGCTGACCGACGTCCCGCCGACTCCGCCGCAGACGCTGCACCGGGCGGCCGTGATCGGGCGGAAGGCGGGGCTCCGCTACGTCTATACCGGGAACGTCCCCGGCGACCCGTGGGAGAACACGGCATGCCCGGAGTGCGGCCGGCGGCTCCTGGAGCGCCGGGGGTTCCGGGTCCTCGACAACTGCCTGGCGGCCGGCCGCTGTCCGGTCTGCCACGCCGCCATCCCAGGCGTATGGAACTAAACGGAAGAAGCTAGGGGAACGTGATGGCCGGGGCGCGCCAGCGAGAGCGGAGATCGGGCACCGGGTCTGAAGCATCGCGAGATTCCGGCGGGGGCGGGCGTGGCGACAGCCCGGGTGCCCGCCCCAGGTGAAGATATGAACTACATCCGCTGGTTCCGGGAGATTCGGCTGGCCGACGTGCCGCTGGTCGGCGGGAAGAACGCCTCGCTGGGGGAGCTCTACAGCGAGCTGACGGGGGCCGGGGTGCGGGTGCCCAACGGCTTCGCGATCACGGCGGAGGCGTACACGGCGCTCCTCGACGGGAACGGCCTCCACGACGCGATGGCGCGCATTCTGAAGGGGGTCACCGGAGAGGATCTCCAGGCGCTGGCCGAGGCGGGGAGGGCCCTCCGGCGGCTCATCGTCGAGGCGCCGCCGCCGCCCGGTCTCGAGGACGATGTGATCGCGGCCTACCGGACGCTGTGCCGGGAGTACGGCGCCGGGCTCGCCGTCGCCGTCCGGTCGAGCGCCACCGCTGAGGATCTCCCCGAGGCGAGCTTCGCCGGCCAGCACGAGACCTACCTCGGCGTGCGGGGAGACCAGGCGCTCCTGGCGGCCTGCCGCCGCTGCTTCGCCTCGCTCTTCACCGACCGGGCCATCGCCTACCGGATCCACCAGGGGTTCGATCACATGGCCGTCCGCCTTTCGGTGGGCGTCCAGAAGATGGTGAGGGCCGACCGCGGCGCGGCGGGGGTCATGTTCACGCTGGATCCGGAGAGCGGCTTCCGCGACGTCGTGCTCATCAACTCGGCGTACGGGCTCGGCGAGGCGGTCGTGAGCGGGCAGATCACCCCGGACGAGTTCTGGATCTTCAAGCCGACTCTCCGGGCGGGGTATCAGGCGATTCTCAGGCGGACCCTCGGCCGGAAGGATTGGAAGCTGGTGGCCGGCGGCGGCGGCTCGCGGCGGGTAGAGGTCCCTCCCGAGGAGCGCGCCAGGCTGAGCCTCACCGACGACGAGGCCCTGGAGCTGGCGCGCTATGGAGTCGCGATCGAGGTCCACTACTCCGCGAAGTACGGCCGGCCGACGCCCATGGACATCGAGTGGGCGAAGGACGGCGAGGATGGGCGCCTGTACATCCTGCAGGCGCGTCCCGAGACGGTTCATCGTGCGGAGCGACCGTCGGTCCTCGAGGTTTTCACGATCCAGGAGACGACCCCTCGCGAGCGGCTGGCCGCGGGCCAGGCGATCGGCCAGAAGATCGGCGTCGGGCGGGTCCGGCGCCTCCTCGACCCCAGGTTCCTGGATCGGTTTCAGCCGGGCGAGGTGCTCGTCACCCCGATGACAGACCCGGACTGGGAGCCGATCATGAAGCGCGCGGCCGCCATCGTCACCGACCGGGGGGGCCGAACGTGTCACGCCGCGATAGTAAGCCGGGAGCTCGGCGTGCCGTGCGTGGTGGGCACCGAGCGCGGCAGCCAGGCCATCCCCGAGGGGGAGACGGTGACGGTGTCCTGCTGCGAGGGGGAAACGGGGTTCGTCTATCGGGGCGTCGTTCCGTTCGACCGCCGGCAGGTGGACCTGGCGGCCCTCCCCAAGCCGTCCACCGCCATCATGCTCAACGTGGGGAATCCCGGCGAGGCGCTGCGCGCGGCGGCCCTGCCCAACGATGGGGTGGGGCTGGCGCGGATCGAGTTCATCATCGCGAGCGCGGTCAAGGTCCACCCGCTGGCGCTGCTCCACCCGGAGGGCGTCAAGGATCCCGAGGCGCGGGCCGCGATCGCCGCGCTCACGCGGGGCTACGCCGATCGCGCCCTATACTTCGTGGACCGGCTGGCCGAGGGGGTCGCCATGATCGCCGCGGCCTTCTACCCGAAGGACGTCATCGTGCGGCTCTCCGACTTCAAGTCCAACGAGTACGCGGGACTCATCGGGGGGCGGGACTTCGAGCCCGAAGAGGAGAACCCGATGCTCGGCTTCCGCGGGGCCTTCCGCTACTGCCATCCGCGGTACCGGGAGGGATTCGCCCTCGAGTGCCGGGCCATGCGCCGGGTACGCGACGCGATGGGGCTCACCAACGTCAAGCTCATGATCCCGTTCTGCCGGACGCCCGAGGAGGGACAGCGGGTGCTGGAGCTGCTGGCGGCCCACGGCCTCGTCCGCGGCGAGCGGGGGCTCGAGGTGTACGTCATGTGCGAGGTCCCGTCCAACGTGATCCTGGCGCGAGAGTTCGCGGAAATCTTCGACGGCTTTTCCATCGGCTCCAACGACCTTACCCAGCTCGTGCTGGGGCTCGACCGGGACTCCGAGCTCGTGGCGCCCCTCTTCGACGAGCGGAACCCCGCGGTCCTCGCGATGGTCGGGGCCGTGATCGACGCCGCCCGCCGGGCGGGGCGGAAGATCGGCATCTGCGGCCAGGCGCCCAGCGACTATCCGGAGTTCACCCGCTTCCTGGTCCGCCGCGGCATCACGAGCATCTCGTTCAACCCCGACGCGCTGGTGCAGGGGATCCAGACCGTCCTGGACGCCGAGCGATCCTCGGAGGGGGGCTTTGCCCCCCTTCCGATGCCTCCCCCCGGGGGTTGCGCCGGCGAAGCCGGCGCTCGAACGACGGCGAGGGACGCACTATGGCTCGGCGACTGAAGGTCGAGGAGGTGCGGGCCGTCTGCGAGCCCCCCACCCTGCCGTTCAGGTCCACGGCAGAGCTTCCCCCCCTCGACGGCATGATCGGCCAGGACCGTGCCGTGAGCGCGACCAGCTTCGGCATCGGCATGCGCCGGGCCGGGTACAACCTGTTCGTCCTGGGTCCCGCCGCCACCGGGAAGACGACGACGATGCGCCGCGTCCTGACCCGGACCGCCCAGGAGGAGCCGACCCCGCCGGATTACTGCTACGTTCACAACTTCGCTGATCCCTACCGACCGACGGCGCTCGAGCTTCCGGCGGGGCGGGGGCGCGAGCTCCGGGAGGAAATGGCGCGGCTCGTCGACGACGTGAGGGCGCGGCTGCCACGGGTCTTCGAGGGGGAGGAGTTCGAGCGCCACAAGGCCCAGATCATGGAGGACATCGCCCGCCGACAGCAGACGGAGATGGAGCGCTTCGAGGAAGCGGCCCGCGCCGACGGGTTCGCGGTCATCCGGACTCCGAGGGGGATGGCGGTCGCCCCAGCGCCGCAGGGCGAGCCGCTCACCCCGGAAGTGTTCGCCGCGCTGCCGAAGGCCGCGCGGGAGGCGATCCAGGCCCGCGAGAGCGCCCTCGAGGAGCGGCTCGAAGCGAGCCTCCGCCAGATCCGTCAGCTCGAGCGGGAGGCCCACCTGGCCCACGAGAAGCTCCTCGCCGAGGCGGCCGCGGCGGCGATCCGGCCGCTCATCCGCGAGCTTCGCGAGCGGTTCGCGGGGCAGGTACCGGTCGGCCGGTACCTGGACCAGGTCGAGGAGGACCTGATCGCGCACGCGGAGGAGTTCAGGCGGCTCGAGGACGGCAAGGGCGGGCTGCCGTTCCTGCCCCCGCCCGGCGCGTTCCTGGAGGCCTACCGGGTGAACGTCCTCGTGGACCGGAGCGGCGAGCGCGGCGCCCCCGTGGCGCTGGAGCAGAACCCGACCCACGGCAACCTGCTCGGGCGGATCGAGCACCGGGTGCACTTCGGCACCCTCGTGACGGACTTCACCCTCATCAAGGCCGGGGCGCTCCACCGGGCCAACGGCGGCTACCTGATCCTCGAGGCCAAGGACGTGCTCCGCACCTTCATGGCCTGGGAGGCGCTCAAGAAGGCGCTGAAGAGCGGGTCCATCCGGATCGAGGAGCCGCTGGAGGAGTATCGGCTGATCAGCGCGGTGAGCCTGGCGCCCGAGCCGATTCCCCTCTCCGTCAAGGTGGTCCTCATCGGGAGCCCGCTGCTCTACTACCTGCTGTACACGCTCGACGAGGACTTCCGCGAGCTGTTCAAGGTCAAGGTGGACTTCGACGAGTCGCTCCCGCGGACGCCGGAGTTCGAGCTGCTCTACGCCCGGTTCATCGGCAGCGCGTGCCGGGAAGACGCGCTGCCCCCGTTCTCCGCCGACGGGGTCGCCAAGCTCGTCGAGCACGGCTCGCGGCTGGTCGCCCACCAGGGCCGGCTGACCTCTAGGCTGGGCGAGCTGCTCGACCTCATCCGGGAGTCGGCCTTCTGGGCGGGAGAGCGCCGGCATCCGCTGGTGCAGGGCGAGGACGTGAGCCACGCCGTCGAGCAGAAGACCTACCGGGCGAACCTGATCGAGGAGCGGATCGGGCGGATGTTCGCCGAGGGGACACTTCTCATCGCCACGGAGGGCGAGGCCGTGGGGCAGGTCAACGGCATCTCGGTCCTCGCCTCGGGCGACCACGCCTTCGGCCGGCCGTCGCGGATTACCGCGCGGACCTTCGCGGGGGAGCCGGGCGTCCTGGACATCGAGCGCGAGGCGAAGCTCGGCGGCCCGGTCCACTCCAAGGGCGTTCTGATCCTCACGGGGTTCCTGGCGGGGCGCTACGCGCGCGAGCGCCCTCTCGCGCTCTCGGCATCCATCACCTTCGAGCAGCAGTACGAGGAGATCGAGGGCGACAGCGCCTCCTCGGCCGAGCTGTACGCGCTCCTCTCGAGCCTCAGCGGAATTGCCCTGGCCCAGGGCCTCGCCGTCACCGGGTCGGTCAACCAGCGGGGCGAGATCCAGGCGGTGGGTGGGATCAACGAGAAGATCGAGGGCTTCTTCGACGTCTGCCGCGCGCGGGGGCTCCCGGGCCGCCAGGGGGTGCTGATCCCCGAGGCGAACGTCCGCCACCTGATGCTCCGGGAGGACGTAGTCCAGGCCATCCGCGAGGAGCGCTTCCACATCCACGCCGTCTCGACGGTGGACGAGGGGATCGCGCTCCTCTCGGGGCGGGAGGCGGGGGAGCGGGGGCCCGACGGGCAGTTCCCCGAGGCGAGCTTCAACCGGGCGGTCGAGGAGGCGCTGGCCGCCAACCTCGGCCGGCTCAAGGAATTACAACGCAGCTAGGAACTCATGCCGAAGCGCGCCCAACGGTTCGTCGTCCACGAGCATCAGGCCACGCGGCTCCACTACGACTTCCGCCTCGAAATCGGAGGCGTCCTCACGTCGTGGGCCGTTCCGAAGGGGCCGTCCATGAATTCCGCCGATAAGCGCTTGGCCGTGATGGTCCCCGACCACCCCGTCGAGTACATCGACTTCGAGGGGATCATCCCAGCGGGGCAGTACGGCGCGGGGCCGGTGGTGGTCTGGGACCACGGGACCTATGAAATGCCCGAGGGAGGCTCGCCCGAGGCCGGGGTCAAGGCCGGGAAGCTCGCCTTCGTCCTCCACGGGAAGAAGCTCAAGGGCGGCTTCGCGTTGGCCCGCTTCGCCGCCGGGAAGACGGGGAAGGAGTGGCTCCTCATGAAGAAGAAGGACGAGCACGCCGATCCGTCCTGGGCGCTCAAGACGGAGCTGACCCCCCGGCGGCTCAAGGCGCTGGCCGAGCGGACCCCTCCCTGCGACACCTCCTAGCGCGATTGCGCCGTAGCTAGAAGGCGATGAGCCGGTGGGCGATGCCGCCGGCAGCCAGCGCCAGGAGGATCGTGAAGCCCGAGATCCCGAGGGCCCGCCGCCAGCCCAGCTCCTTCGCCAGGACGGCCACGGTGGCGATGCAGGGGATGTAGAGGGTGTTGACCAGGGTGTAGGTGAAGATCTGGCTCCGGTCCATGAACTGGAGGAGATCCGTCACCCCGGCCCCGTACTTCGCGATGGCGAGCGTCACCAGGAGCTGGAGGGCCAGCTCCTTCCTGAGGACGGCGAAGACCAGGGTCAGGCCCGCCACTGCCGGTAGCCCGAGCCACCCCTCGACCACGGGCGCGAGCGGCGCCGTGAAGGCCCAGAGGAAGCCTGTCTCGTAGATCAGCCCCAGGACGAGGCTCCCGGCGAGGACCACCGGAGTGGCCACGAAGAGGAAATCCCTGAAGCGGTACCAGGTGCACCGGAGCATCTTCGAGAGCGACGGGGGGCGGAACGGGAACATCTCCATGACGAGCCCCGCCGAGTGGCCCGGGAGCACGCGGTTCAATCCCCAGCCGGCGGAGAAGGCGATGCCCGCCACGATCAGGTAGATCCCGACCGCGGGCCCCCACCCGACGTATTTCGAAACGGCGCCGGCGATCACAGCCGTCCGGGCGCTGCAGGGCATCAAGCAGACAAGCGTGCTGGCCAGGATGCGCTCCCGCATGGTGGTCAGCACGCGGATCCCCATGATCGCGGGGACGTTGCACCCGGCTCCCGCGACGAGCGGGATGGCCGCCCGGCCGTGGAGCCCCAGCTTGTGCATGAACGGGTCGGTGAGGAAGGCGATGGAGTTCAGATAGCCCGTGTCCTCCAGGATCGACAGGAGGAAGTAAAAGGTGAGGACGTAGGGAATGCCCACCGACAGCGCGGCGTTGATCCCCGCGTCGAGGCCCCAGAGGAGCGTCTTGGAGAGAATGCCCTCACCGGCGGCGAGCTGGACGACGGACCGGATGAGCGGGGACGCGTAGGCCTGCCAGACGCCGCCCAGGAGATCCGACAGGAAGTTCCCCACGAAGAAGAGGAACGCGAAGAGGCCGGCCAGGGTCAGGACCAGGAGCGGGTAGCCGGTGCCGGGCGCGGTCGTCAGGCGCCAGAGGCGGTCCTGGGCTTTCGAGGGGGCGCGCACCCTCCGCTGGACCTGGGCCGCGATGGCGCCGGCCAGCCCGTGGCGCTCCCGGGCGATCCAGAGGGGCGCGGGCTCGCCATGGCGTAGGGCGATGGATGAGGCGACTTCAGCGACCTTGGCCAGGACTCGCTCCCCCTCGGGAAGGGCGCGGGCCCAGGTAAGGAACTCTTCGTCCTCCTCCAGCAGGAGGACGGCGACGCCCCGGGGAGGAAGCCCATGGGGAAGGGCGATCCCCTCCTTGGCCAGCAGATCGCTCAGCGCCCCGATGGCGTCCTCCACATCCATGCCGTACCGGGGCGTCACGCGCGGGAGGCCGTTCGGTTGGGCCGCCTTGCACCCCATCTCCACCAACTGGTCGAGCCCCTGTCCCCTGATGGCGACCGTCGGGACGACGGGGACACCCAGGAGTCTCGACAGGCGGTGATGATCGATCCGGAGCCCGTTCCGCCAGGCCTCGTCAATCAGGTTCAGCGCCACGACCACCGGCAGCCCCAGGTCCAGGAGCTGAAGCGGCAGATAGAGATTTCGCTCCAGGCGCGTTGCGTCCACGATCACGAGGACGGCGTCCGGGTCGGCATCCAGAAGGGCCTGGCGGGCGACCCACTGATCCTCCGAGACAGAGCCCAGGGCATAGGTCCCAGGCAAATCCATGATCCCGATCTCGCGGTCTTTGAAGTGCGTGGTGGCCAGGTTGACCTCGACGGTCTTTCCCGGGTAGTTAGCCGTCGTGACCCCCATGCCCGTGAGCCAGTTGAAGACGCTGGATTTCCCCACGTTGGGATTCCCGGCCAGGGCGAAGGTGATCGGAAGCCGCTCCTTCCACCGGGCGATTCCACTATGACAGCCGAGCGCCACTTACGTCTCCTTGACGAGGATCTTCGCCGCCACCTTGCGTCCGAGGGCGTAGCGCGAGGCTCCGACGCGCACCAGGATCGGCCCGCCGAAGGGCGCGACCTCTTCGACCTCGACCTTCGTCTGGGGAAGCAAGCCCAGGGTGGCGAGGTACTTCAGCAGCTCCGGCTCCTCTTTTTCGATCCTCGCGATGATCCCGCTCTTGCCTGGTTTCAGGCGGTGGAGCGGGATGGCGGCTTCGGCGCGAGGCGCGCCGTCGGGGAACCGCTCCAGGGGACGGTGCTTCCTGTGGGCCATTGCCGTCATTAACCTCGCTTAACATCACCGGCAAGGGTCGTGCCAGGGGGACGGTCCGTCGAGATATCCGAAACCCCAGTGATTGTGAGCGGTTAGAGACGCGGTGGTTCTGCTGACCAGGCACCCGAGCGCTGGCCGGTGGGGCAACCGTTTCCGCCGGTGGGGCGCGGGTGCCTCAGCGCGTCGGGCCCGCGAAGCGCGAGGCTTCGGCCAGCCGGTCGAGGGTGAGGACGCCCTCGTAGCGCTCGCTGCCGACGATCCACGTCGGATAGGCCCTCACGCCGATGCGCCCGCAGAGGTCCGGCCGGGCCCCGATCCCTTTCGGGTCGCACTCGACGTACGGGAGGAGCTCGGCTGAAGGCCCGAACCGGGCCTTTTGCTCCTTGCATGCGGGTCACCAGTAGGCGCCGTACATGACGGCGCCGCTCGCCTTGAGGTGGCGGGCGAGGGCTTCCTGATAGGTGGCCGCCTCCTTCGGCTCGAGTGTGGCGAACACTGCGGCTCCGAGGATGACCGTGACCAGCGCCGTGGCGCTTCCCAGGGCCACGACGCGCGTCGCCCTCACGGGGGACCTGCGGCCGGTGGCGGGGGGACGCCGGAGGAGCAGGAGGCCGAAGAGCCCGAGGGCGATCCCTGCCGAGGCGAGGCAGTACGCGCACGTGGCGCCGACGGCGAAGATCGAGAGGTAGGTGAGATAGAGGGAGAACGACGTCCCCGCGACGGCCAGAAGGAAGGCGGCGAGCCAGCGCCGCGGGGGGAGCCCCAGGAGCGCCAGCGCCCCGACCGCCGCGTAGAGCCCGGCGCCCCAGGCCGCCGTGGGAAGACCGAGAACGACGGCGTAGCGGCTCGCCTGGACGATGTCGCAGCCGCTGCCCGCGGTACAGAGGAGCGCGGTGCCGCCGCTCCACTTGTTGACCGCCAGGTAGCCCGCGACGAGGACGCCGATGGCCGCGAGGGCGGCGACCCACCAGTCGCGCCGGGGAATCTCGGGCTCTGCCGCTCGGCGGGATCGCGCCATGGGCTCAGCGACGGCCGGCCTGGGCGAGCGCCTCATCCGCTTTGAGGCGGGCGGCTTCGAGGAGCGCCTCGGCGGCGGGGGGATTATGAACGCCCCGCGCGGTCCTGACCAGCGCCAGCGCGTCGCGCGCCTCCCTGACCAGGAGGTCGGCCCCCGGCGCCGCGCGGCCGGCGCGCCGCGCGGCCGAGAGCGCGGCCTCCGCCCGCTTGAGGGTGGCGGCCGCCCGTGTCGCCTGATCGTCGAGCCCCGCCGTCCACTCGGTCGCGAAGGAGAGATACGCGGCATCGTGGCAGCCGACGCACTTCTGGCCGACGGCCCGGCGGGAATGCTTCTGCGTCCAGTCGTGGCACCCCGTGCAGCCCACCGCATTCACCATGACGTTGGGCTCGACCTTCGCCGAGTCCGTCTTCACCCCTCCACGGTAAAAGGCGCTCTGAACGCGGTGGCACGACTCACACCGGTCGTTCATGGGGTTGTGATGGCAGGCGGCGCAGGTGGCGGGAGTGGCCGTGACGGCTTTGTGAACCTCGGCCGAGTGGCACGCGGTGCACACGGCGCCGAACTCGCTCACGTGGCGGACGTGCGGGATCTTCCGCTTCGCGAACGTGACCGTCTCGAACTGCTTCACGCCGGCCTGCTCGTGGCAGAGGACGCCGCAGTACCCCCCCCGCACCAGGGCGTCGTCGATCTTGAGGGGTGGCTTGGAGAGGAGGGCCAGCGCCTCGTCGAGCCAGCCGTTGGCGAGCTTGAGCAGATCCGCGGCGTAGAAGACATTGTGCACCCCCTTCCCGAGCGTAACGAACTGGGCGTTGAAGTCGGCGTCCTCCACGAGCTCGCGGGCGCGCGCGTGCTTGGGATTCTTCGGGTCGGCGCCCGCGAGGACCGCGCGCCCGGCCGCCAGCTTCAGGGCCACCGTCTCGCCTATCTGGTTCAGCGTCGTCGCCCAGCGCGCCAGCATACCGCGGTACTTCTCGCCGTGACAGCCGAGGCACGCCTGCTCGCTGGGCCTGAACGTCTGGCCCACGATGGCCGCCGCCCCTTCAGCTTCCTTCGGCACAATGTGGCAGGCGACGCACTCCACGCGCACCTGGAACATGTGGCTCGGGATCATGGCCGTCCCGCGCCCCCCCATGCCGAGGTACATCCGGAGGACGCCCTGGTGCTTCGCCTGGTGGCAGTTCCGGCACTCGAGCTCTCCCATCCGGTGGGGCTTCGCCGGCTCCTGCGGCAGCTCGGGCCTGAGGGGAGCGGGGGCGTGCGGCGCGGGTGGGCGCTGGGCGAGAGCGGGGGCGGCCGCGCCGAGGCCGATCGCGAGGATGGCGAGGAGCCGGAGCAGAGGGGTCATGTGCGCGGCGGGGCCCCGGGCTCCCCCGCCGTCGGCACCCCGATCGGCGGCGGCAGCCGGTGCCTGATCTCCGTGTGGCATCGCGCGCACTCGATGTTGTGCCCGGCCACGTGGAAATCGTGGATGAACGGGGTGTCCGGGTAGCGCTGGAGCTTCTCCGGCTGATTGTGGCAGGTGAAGCAGCGCTCGCGCGGCGCCTCGCCCTCACCCTGGATGACGTTGAGGTGGCACTTCTGGCAGGCGACGCCGCGGCGCATCACGTCCGCGTGGTTGAACCGGATCGACCCCACCAGGATGTCGCCCTTGGGCGGCTGGTGGCACCCGGTGCAGCCGGCGATGGGCGTGAGCTCCCGCCCGGTCTTCATGCCCTTGAAGTGGCAGAGGAAGCAGGTGGATTCCGTGACCTCGATGTGGGTGCCCACGACGATCTGCGAGTGGCAGCTCGTGCAGCGCAGCTGGCGCCCCCGCCGCACCTCCTCCAGATGCGGGCGGTGGTCGAAGACGATCCCGCGCTTGAAGACGGCCTTGCCGTCGAGCAAGCGCCGGTCGTGGCAGCCGGAGCGGAGGCAGCTGGCGTCCTCCACCTCGGCGAAGGGCTTGGAGCTATATGTTTGCGTGGCCCATTTCACCACCTGGGCGAGCGCCTGGTACTTGACCCAGATGGTGTCCCTGAACCCGGGGGGGTAATGGCACTGCACGCACGTCACGTTGTTGTGCTTCGAGGTCTTCCACGCCTCGACGTAGGGCTTCATGATGTGGCAGGAGTTGCAGAGCAGCGGGCTCGTGCTCATCTCCCAGAGGCCGACCAGCGCGGCGCCGCCCACCACGAGGGCGATGCCGAGCGGAACCAGGAGGCCGCGCCTCCGCCACCAGCGGCGTTTCGGCCCCTCGGTCATCGGGTGGTCTGGGCTCATCGGAGCGCCGTGGCCACGATCAGCCAGATGAGGATGATCCCGATGGCCAGGGCGGTGAAGCCGGCCACCCGCGAGAAGTTCCTCATCCAGCGGGGGGGCGGATCGGCCCGGAGGGTCTCGAGCCGCCCCTCGGCCCTGAGCCGCTCGTATTCGGCGGCGTGCTCCCGCCGGAACTCCTCCTCCTCGAGGCGGCCCGTGAAGATCACCGGGTCCATCGGGAACTTCTCGGGACGGAGGTGGACGTTGAAGAAGTGGATCGTGAAGATGAAGGCTACCGCCAGGAGCGCCTCGTCGCTGTGGATGAGGATGGCCACGTTGAAGATCCAGCCGGGCAGGTAGCGCGCGAAGAAGGTCGGAAACCAGAGGAGCAGCCCCGAGGCGCCGATCACGGCCACCCCCCAGAAGACCGCCCAGTAGTCGAACTTCTCCCAGTAGGCCCAGCGATCGAACCGGGGCCGCGGCCCCAGGCCGAGGAAGTAGCGGACGTGCTGGGCCAGCTGCACGAAGTCACGCGGCTGCGGGACCATCGAGGCGGGGCCCCAGAAGACCCCGCGCCGGCCGGTGAGGATCAGCCGGGCCACGTAGCCCAGGTGCAAGGCGAAGTAGCAGAAGGTGACGATGGCGAAGAAGCGGTGGAGGTATCCGGTCGTGAAGGGGCCCCCGAGGAGGTGCGACAGCCACCACCCCCAGCCGGTCTGCGAGTACTTGAGCGGCAGGCCGGTGACGGCGAGCCCCAGAAAGCTCACGATCACCATGCCGTGGAGGATCCGGTGGTAGAGGTTCAGCCTGAAGTAGTACCGCGCCCCGCCGTTCACGGCTCGCCCCTGGTGTCGCCGCCGGCGCGACCCCGGCGCAGCCGCTCCAGGAGAGAGCGGGGGAGCCAGAGGAGGGCGTGGAGTCCGAAGGAGGCCAGCACGGCCACGAGGAGCCCGCTCATGAAGAGGTAGGTGTAGTAGAGCCGGGGGAACCGCTCCTTGTTCCGGTAGTCGGCGTGGGGATGGAACTCGGCGAAGGCGGCCATGGCCTGCGGGTGGCATTGCCGGCAGGTCGCGACCAGCTTCGCGGGCGAGACGGTGGAGCGGGGATCGGAAGGCGGCAGGATCGTATGGGCCCCGTGGCAGTCCGAGCACTTGGCCACCCGGGTGTAGCCCAGCGCGGTCACCTTGCCGTGGAAGGTGTCACGGTAGGTCTTCAGCGACTCCTCGTGGCAGGTGCCGCACTCCCGGATCGCCTCCAGCTGCCACGGCGCCCCCTCCACGCGGCGGATCTGGTGGGCGCTGTGGCAGTCGGTGCAGACCGGGGCCTTCAGGTTTCCTTTGGCCACATGCGTTCCGTGAACCGACTCAGCGTAGGCCGCCAGGATTCCCGCGTGGCACGCGCCACACGTCTTGGGGACGTTGGCGCGGAATACTCGGGAGGCCGGCTCGGCCCGCGGCTTGATCTCGTGGGCGCCGTGGCAGTCCGAGCAGTTGGCCGCCACCAGGAGGCCGCTCCGCGTCAGCGCCCGGCCGTGAATCGAGTCCATGTAGAGCTGGTACACGTTCCCGATCGGGATGTTGTAGCGCTTCGCCAGCTCCGGGTCGGCGTGGCACTGGGCGCAGGTCCTTGGCAGGTTGAGGTGGTACGTCGGCGCGCGCGCGTCGGTCTTCGCGAGGAGGGCGTGCGCCTCGCCGTGGCACGACCGGCACGTCGCCGCCTGGGAATCCCCGCGCTGGCGGGAGCGCGCGTGGATGCTTTCCCGGTAGAGCGTCACCTGGCGCGCGTGGCAGGCCGCGCAGGTCTCGATGCCGAGCGATGCCGCTGAAGCCACCGCGTGAGTCCCGTGGCAGCCCGCGCAGGTAGGCGCCCGCGCCTTCGCGCTCCCGTGGACCCCCTCGCTCAGGGCACCGCGGGCTTTCGCGTGGCACTCGGCGCAGCGGACGGCGGGGAGGGGCGCGTCATGGGGCGCGCTGGCCGTCTTGTGGCAGGCCACGCACTCCAGGCGGGCGTGGACCGAGGCTTTGGCCGCGGCCTCGTCGACGAAGAGGGAGAGCGAGCGCCCGGGTGCCGGGGCGCCCCGCTTCAACTCCCGGTCTCCGTGGCACGCCAGGCACTCCTGGGCCGTCGGGGCGTCCGCCGCCCGGGCAGCGTCGGGGAGGAGGAGCAGGGAAGCCGCCAGGAGCAGGAGGCGGCCGCTATTTCTTATGGCACTTCTCGCAATTGTCCTTGGCCTCCACCGCGAACACGACCTTGCCGCCCAGCTCGGTCTTGCCGTCGTGGCAGTTCCCGCAGAACTTTCCTTCCTTCATCGCCGCCATGGTCTGAGTGCCGGAGGTTCCCTTCTTCATCTTGAAGACCTTGGTGTGGCAGGCGGTGCACTTCTCCGCCTTCTCCTTGTGCTTCTCGTGGCTGAAGGTGACCGGGCCGGGGCTGTCCTTGCCCTTCTCGAAGCCGAAGTCCGGCGGGATCTTGACCTGGGCGTCGCCCGGGACGCCGACGAGGAGCCCGATCCCGAACGCGAGGCCGAGCGCGAGACCTCCGAGTCGCATGATTGCCCTCCTCCTTAGGATTAGCGCGGTGAGACTTCGGCGGAGCCTTTGAGAAACCCGAACAAGTTCACCATCTCGTCACCTGTGAAGCGGGGGTAGAGCACGCCCATTCGCGCGGAATGCCCGGCCATCCGGGACGAATGGTTCCAGATCGTGGTGGCCCAGGCAACGGGAGACTGGTAGCCGCCGTGATACCGCGTGAACTCGATTCCCACCGAGCCGCCCTCCCCGCGGAGGCGGTGGCACTTGAGGCACCCTTTCCGGATCAGGAGAACCTGCCCCTGCTGGAGGTCGGGCGCGGGATCCCGCGCCGGGTCGGCCCGGAGATAGGCCATGAGATCGGCCATCTCCGCCGCGCCGATCTGCGGCCAGTCGAGTCCCTGCTGCCTGAGCAGCGCGAACATCACCGGCGCGTGGTTCCAGATCCGGCCGGCCAGCTCCAGTCCGCCCTGGGGTCTCCTGACCTCCTCCAGCGCGGGGCCCAGCCCGGCCTGGCCGCCGGGCTGGTGGCAGCGGGCGCACTGCTTCTGCTCGAAGATGGCGCGGCCGCGCGCCACATCTCCAGGCGCCTGCGCCTCCGCCGGTGGGCCGGTGGCCAGGAGCGCTGCGCCGAGCAAGACCATTGCGCGCGCGCGCATCGGGGTCACTGCGTGGCGACCTCGGTGTAGCCGAGGTAGGTCAGCGCGATCATGTAGAGGATGATGGCGATGCCGATCCAGGTGAAGAGGCGGCTCGGCTCGCCGCGGGCGGTCCGCCGGTCCAGGAAGGGGATGAGGAGCAGGACCAGACCGCCCATGCCGAAGCCGACGACCCCCACGATCTCCCCCTCGATGCCGAGGATGTAGCTCGGCAGGTACTTCAGCGTCTTGAACATGAACATGAAGTACCATTCGGGCTTGATGCCGATGGGCGCGGGCGCGAAGGGGTCCGCCTTCTGGCCCAACTCCGTCGGATAGTAGGCCGCCAGCGCTGCAAGGATCGCGAGCGCGGAGAGCCAGCCCACCAGGTCGCGCAGGAGGAAGTTGGGGAGGAAGTGCATCGTCCGCCTGGCGCCGCCGGCCCGCTCCACGCCCGGCGGGACGCTCATGCCGTGCTTCTGGACGAGGAAGAGGTGGAGGCCCAGGATGAGTGTCGTGAGCAACGGCAGGACCGCCACGTGAATGCCGTAGAAGCGTGTGAGCGTGGCGCCGGTGACCTCGTCGCCGCCGCGCAGGAGCCGGCCGAGGAATGGGCCGACGAGGGGAACGACGCCGGTGATCTCGGTGCCGACCTTCGTGGCGAAGTAGGCGAGCTCGTTCCACGGCAGCAGATAGCCGGTGAAGCCGAAGCCCATCCCCACGCCCAGGAGCCCGATCCCCGACAGCCACGTCACCTCGCGCGGCGGGCGGTAGGCCTTGAGGAGCAGCACGCTGAAGAGGTGGATGAAGAGCGTGAAGATCATCAGGTTCGACGCCCAGGAGTGGATGGAGCGGATCAGCCAGCCGAACTCCACCTCGGCCATGAGGAACTGGACGGACTCGTACGCCTCCTCGGCGCTGGGGCGGTAGTAGAAGAGGAGCAGGATGCCGGTGGCCACCTGGATCATGAAGAGAAAGAGGGTCATGCCGCCGAGGTAGTACCAGACGGTATGCCGGTGGACCGGGACCTCCTTCTTCTTGACGAGCTTTTCCAGTTCGGCGAGGCCGACGCGCTCGTCGAGCCACGTCCAGAGCCTGCCGTGTGGCTTCGCGGATCCCCCCATCTCTAGGCGCTCTTACTGACCACGATCTGCCTCCCCCGCACGTTCACCACGTAGGGGTCGAGCGGCCGGGGGGGCGGACCGGCGATGTTCTTCCCGTTGAGGTCGAAATGCCCGTTGTGGCAGGCGCACCAGATGTGGCCGAGGTCGGGCCGGTACTGCACGGTGCAGTTGAGGTGGGTGCAGACGGCGGAGAAGGCCCGGAGCTCGCCGGCCGTCGTGCGGACCAGGATCGCCGGGCGGTTGCCGAACTTGAAGATCTGCCCCGTGTTCGGCTTCACGTCCTCGGCCTTGAGGGGGAGCGTCACGGTTCCCGCGGTGGATTCCGCCACCGGCGGCGGGATCAGGTACCGCCCCACCGGGTAGAACACCGACAGCAGGAACGCTACCGCGCTCGTGCCGAGAAACCAGTTGATGAATCCCCTGCGGGTCGGCTCGCGATCCAGCGTCTCCTCAGCCATGACGTCTCCTCTGTGCCCCCTCACCCCTCCCTACTCAAACGCCCCTCACCTCTTCTCCTCATCCCCCTCACCCTGCCCTCTCCCCCTCGGGGGGAGAGGATGAAGGTGAGGGGATTATGAGTGGGGTGAGGGGGAGAGGATTAAGGTGAGGGGGTCCTCTGTTCTTTGCGGTCCAGCTGCCGGATCTTCACGACGATCCCCGCGATGACCGCGAGGATGATCACGAGCGAAACCGCCAGCCCCTTCCGCCGGAACTGGAGCTCTTCGAGCGCCCGCACCCCCCGCGCGTAGGCCTTGGCGCTGATCGTGAGGCCCGGTTCGGTCTCCTTCTTCACCGCCGCGACGGCGAACGCGTGGACGGCCGCGCGGGCCTTCACCAAGGCGTCCTTGGCGCCGTTCAGGTCGAACTGGGCCTGGCTGACCTCCATGCCCGCCCGCTCGGCCTGGAGCAGGATGGCGCGGGCTTTGTCGTACTCGCCGCCGAGCGAGTCGATGAGGGCGCGCATATCGGCGGCGGCCTTGCCGCCCTTGTCCGCGGCGGCGTGGCACCCCGCGCACACGGCCTGGTCGGCGAGCCCCAGCATCGCGTCGGTCGCCTCCTTGATCTCGTGATTGCTGTGGCAGGTCGCGCAGCCGGGCACACCCATCTGGGCGAACACCTTCGCGTGAGGACTCTTCCCGAAAAACTCCGCCTGCACCGTGTGGCACTGCCCGCAGACGTTCCCCACCCAGGAGATCCCCGGCGGCGCGGCGCCGTGGTTGCCGTGGCAGTCGTTGCACGTGGGAGCCGACAGGTCGCCCTTCACCGACATCAAGCGCCAGTGGACGCTCTGCCTGTACTTGGCGAGCTGGTCGGTGGGGATCTTGTAGGCCTCCATGTACTTCGGATCGCCGTGGCAGCGGCCGCACGTGTCCGCCACCTTGAGCGGGTGGACGCTCGACCGGGGATCCGAGGGCGGCTTGATCGAGTGGGCGGGATGGCAGTTCACGCAGGTCGCCACCTTCGGATCGCCGAACTCCCTGAGCCGCCGGCCGTGCACCGACGTGGCATACTCCGTCACCTGGTCGACGCGCAGCGCCGGGTTGTACTGCTTCATGAAGCGCGCGTCGGAGTGACAGCGCCCGCAGACCTGCAGTACCTGCCGGCGCTCGGGCTTGCCGATGTACCCCTTGGCGGGGTCCATCGCCTCCATCCCGGCCTCCCTGGCGTCCCCGCCGTGACAGGCCACGCACCCGAATCCCTTGGCCGAATGGATGTCCTCGCCGAACTGCTTCACGGGATTCGCGAGGCGCTCGTCTCCCGTCTCGAGATGGCAGGCCGCGCAGCTCTCGGGCCGCTGCTGCTGGGCCGCTGCGGGCGCGGGCAGGGCGGCGATCCCCACGAGAGCGAGCCACGCGAGAGCGACGAGTCCCCGCATGCCCGTCACCGGGGGCGCCCCTGGGCCTGGAGGAAGGCCACGAGGTCCGCCATCTCCTCGGGGCGGAGCTTGGGCCAGGAGACCTTCCGCCGCTCGGCCCGGTGCTCCATGATGAACGAGTGGTTCCAGAGCGCCGAGATGACCGTCCCGGGCGAGTCGAGGCCCTTCACCCTGGCGAAGTCGCTGGCGACCTTGCCGCCGGCGCCGGCCACTGAGTGGCAGCCCAGGCACCCCTTGTCCGCGAGCGCCTGGCGCCCCTTCCCGGGGTGCCCGGGTTCGACGAAGTACCGGACGGAGTAGAGATAGGCGACCAGGTCGGCCATCTCCTCGGCCTGGAGCTGTGGGACGGCGATTTCCCGCGCCCTCATCGCCTCCATCATCTTCGGCGCCTTGTTCCACATCGCAGCCGCGAACTGGGTCAGGCTCCAATTGAGCCCGCGCTCGCCCAAGTCCGGCCCCACCTGGCCGCCTACGCCCCCGACGCTATGGCAGAGGATGCAGCGCTTGTCCAGGAAGAGCCGGCGCCCCTCCTCGGAGCGGCCGGGCAGGACGTAGAGCGGCCCCTCGGCGGGCGCGGGCCGGGGGGGGGCGGTGGACCTCAGGTAGGCGATCAGGTCGAGGAGTTCTGAGTCCTTGAAGGACGGGCGCTCGATCTTCCGGACGCGCATCGCCTCGGCCATGGCCGGCCCGTGGTTCCACATCGCGGCGGCGACAAGGATCGGAGAGCCGAACTGCGCGAGCCCGTCGAGGTTCGGGCCGACCACCCCGCCGGCGCCCCCCACCTGGTGGCAGGCGACGCACTTCTTCTCCGTGAAGAGCCGGGACCCCGCCTGGACGTTGCCGGGGGGATCGAAGTAGTTGAGCGTATAGAGGAAGGCGATGAGGTCGCCGGTCTCCCGCGGATCGAGGTAGGGGCGGGCGATGCCGAACTTCCGCATGCGCTCGGCCATCTCGGGCAGGTGGTTCCACATGGCGGCGGCGAGGTCGTAGAACGACCGGGGGCGCGGGATGCGGCCGAGGTCGGGCCCGATCTTTCCGCCCACGCCGTTGATCGAGTGACACTTGCCGCAGCCCTTGGCGCCAAAGACGCGCGAGCCGGCGACGGGGTCCTGGCTCGGGCTGAAGAGCGGCTGGGCGAGCGCGGCCCCAGGAGAGTAGAGGAGCAGACAAGCGACGGCGGCGACGGCCCACCTCACGGCCAGGTTCATCACCCTCCCCGAAAAACGAACAACGAACGGCTGTGCGGGCAAGCGCGCAAGTCGCGCCGCCCGCGCTATCCTACCTCTCTCGTCGGATGTCGGCAACCGCCGACTGGGTGCTGCTTACTCGAACACCAGCTTCAGGACGCCCGGGTGCCAGGCGTGGCGCACCTGGGCGTTGTCGAAAACGGCGACGCCGAAGGCGTACTGCTTCTTCAGGTCGTTGAACTGGACGTCGAACTCGCTGCCGGTCACGAGCTTGCGCGCGATCTCCAGCGTGCGGACGCCGTCCTTGTAGGTCCATTTCACTGCGACGTCGCCGCGGTCGCCGGTGAAGGCCGACACGATGATTCCGGGAACCTCGTCGCCGGCCTTG
The DNA here is from genome assembly GCA_001443385.1 of Candidatus Rokubacteria bacterium CSP1-6. Classification (GTDB taxonomy): domain Bacteria; phylum Methylomirabilota; class Methylomirabilia; order Rokubacteriales; family CSP1-6; genus CSP1-6. The sequence goes on along the minus strand of LDXP01000005.1, from coordinate 5,651 downwards.
TACTTCGAGTCGTCGAGCGCCTCCTTCTCGCTGTCAACGATCCAGTAGGGCGGCGCGGGCTTGTTGCCCTTGAGGGCGAACTTCGGCCCCTTCTTGTCGTCGCTGACGTTGTCCGCGTACCCGCCGCCCGTCTTGGGGTCGCTCTTCCTGCCGGCGTTGGGGGTCTTCTCCTTGTCGTACCGCGTGTTGTCCGTGTACTGGTCGTCGAGCTGCCCCGTGTACCCGGTGCGCACGCCCTTCCAGTGCCACATGTCCAGGCGCTCGCCGGCGTCGGCGGTGTACTTGTTGCCGAAGGGCTTCCCCTCGCCGGTGTGGCAGGCCGACAGGCACCCCTTGGCCTCGAAGGCGGGCGAGGAGATGTTCCAGATCACCGCCATCTTGTCCTCGTAGTAGAGGTTGTTATCCCCGCCCTTGTCGTTGGGGTCCTTCAGCTTCTGCCAGGAGCCGTCGGCCTGCTTCACCCACGGGCCCCGGCGGAGGCTCTCGGTCGCGTCCTTGTACTGCATGAGGAAATAAATCGTGTCGCCCGAGTAGACTGAGCGGAGCTTCACCTCCGTCTTGCCTTCCGGCAGGTTGCGGCCGCCGCGAACGGTCACCTCCAGCTCCGGCGCCGACTTCCATGCATCCTCCATCACCCCGTCGAGGGTCGGCGGGGCGGCGACCTTCTTGGCCACCAGGACGTTCTTCTGCTGAGCATCGAGCGGCCCGGCGAACAGCCCCAGGCCGATCCCCGTCGCGATCAGCAGCGCGGGGATGATCCACGTCCATGAGCGTTTCATGACTGCCTCCTTTTCGGCTCGGCGGGGGGTGCGGTCACTCCTGACCAGACCTCTTCCCGTCTGCCGAATCATGATTTCTATCCAGGTTGAGCGAACCGGCTAGCCGAGAACCGGGGGGGGAGCGCGTCCGGTGTCGGGACGGAAGACCGTCGCGAGGCCTCTGACGGCGCGGGCGGGAGCTGGCGCCTCGGCTGCCGGGAGCTGGCTGCAGACCCCCGGCGTTTCCACGCCGACACCCGAGAGGTGCTCGGAAACGGCGAGGACCTGGCACTGGGCCGCCTCCTCGGGATTCGAGAGGTGGTGGACCGAATGAAGCGTGCTTTCGAATGCCACGAAACCCAGAATGAGCGCCAGGGAGATGGCCGTCGGCTTCCCGAGCGCGGCGAAGGCGGTTCGCTTCATGGCGGGGCTACATCCCATGGCGCATGCCCATCGGCTGGTTGAGAAGCACGATGCCGGCCACGGTAAAGATGAATGACAGCAGGGCCATCGGGACGAGGGCCCTGTTCGCGGCCTTGACGTCGGCATAGGCCCGGAGCGAGAGCCGGTGCCCGGCGTAGAGCGACAGGCCGAAGAAGCCCACGAGGAATGCCATCTGAAGGAACCCCACGACCGGTGCATGGCCAGCCCGACGGGAATGAACATGTAGCCGAAGACGACGAACTGCCGGCGGACTCCCAGCCGCCCTGCCCCCGCGAGCCTGTCGGCGAGCGCCGCGCCGGCGAGGACCAGCAACGGCACCGCGACGAGGGCGCCGCCGAGAAGGACGGCGGACTCCACGAGCCCCAGGTAGGTGACCGGCTTCAGGTTGCTCCGCACCCCGAGGGGGAGCCAGCGGGCCAGGGTCGACATCCAGTCGGGCCACGCGGTCAGCATCTGAGCCGTCACGATCAGCGTGAGCCCCACCAGCGCCACCGCCAGGTAGGACTCGTCGAAGATCCGGCGTCCGGAGGCCCAGAGGTCCTTGCCGAAGGCGCGAAGGTTGAGCGTGAGGTTGTCGTGCCGGCAGTCCGTCACGCACTGGAAGCAGAGGTTGCAGTAGTTGTTCCGGTCCATGGCGGCGGCGAACTCGAACATCGGACACCCGACGGCCGTCCCGCCGCCGCGGTAGCAGAGCTTGTCCCTGTCGGCGGCGCAGACCGACGCATCCTTGGCGCGCAGCTCCACCGGCGCCGTCATGGAGTAGATCCCGATGAGGCCTCCGATCGGGCAGAGGTGACGGCAGAAGCTGCGGCGCTCGTAGAAAAGCCCCACGGCCACCGCCAGTGCGGCAAAGAAGAGCACGATCCAGGCCGTGACCGCTGGCGAGCGCACCACCCCGAGCTGCTCATCGGCCCACGTCAGGAGGACGAACATGCCGGTGGCCCACCAGATGTTCCTGAACGGCTTCGGGAGCCGCCTGAGCGGCGCCGCCAGCCGCGAGGTCCACTCGTTCAGGGCTCCGAACGGGCAGGCCAGGCACCAGACCCGCCCCACGAGGAAGAACGTGAAGATGATCCCCGCCCACCAGATCGTCCAGGTGAGCTTGGTGGCGAGGTTGACGCCGCCGTCCTGGACATCGCCGAATCCAAGGAGCACCACGATTCCCATCAGGAGGAGCAGCGGGATCTGGAGCGCCGGCTGGAGCGCGGGCGAGGTGAGGAGCCGGCGGAGCCAGCCGACGTCCAGGAGATTCAGAACGCTCCCCGCCGGTCGCGCGATTCGCGCTCGAAGCGCGAGACCGTAGAGAACGGCGGCGGTGCCGCCGGCCACCAGAGCCAAGAGCGCCCAGACGGCCGCCCCGAGGCCGGGCGCCCTCCCGACCCCCACCTGGAAGTCCACCGTCAGGGGCGGCTGGAAGCGCCGTCCCTCCAGCTCCTCCAGGACCACGCGGACCTGATGGGTCCCCGTCCGCACGGGGGTGTACGCGAGGGCGTAACTGCCGGCCCAGGTCTCCTCCACGGCGGCCCGGAGCTCGGGGGACGCGTTCGCGCGCGCGAGACCGATCAGGACCGTGCCGCCCGAAACGGGAGCGAGCGGGGAGTTCTTGAAGACCTTGACCACCACGTGGCTCTCCTGGCCGGCCGCGAGCGGGCCTGGGTGGCTCAGAAGCTCGATCTGGTACCCCTCGACCGTCACGATGCCCGTCTCGCCGAGCGGCTTGGCGCCCCCGTGCTCCCCGTGGGCCGCGGCGGCGACGGGGAGCAGGAGGACCAGCGCGGGCCCGAGCAGGCGTCGGATCATGCCGCGGCCTTCCTCCACGGCGGGAGCACCTTCAGGAGGACCAGCAGCACCAGGAACGGCAGGGCCATGAGCACCAGCGCCGTGATCAACCCCTCGATCCCGGCCACTTCCATCTTGTAGGTCGTCAACCCCCGGAAGCTCTTGGAGAAAAGCTGGCCCCCGATGACGACGTTCCACCGGGTGGCGAAGATCCCGAGCTGGATCAGGATGATCGCCGTGAAGTAGAAGAGCTTGCGCAGCTCGGCGGTCACGCTGAAGAGCCGGACCGCGATCATGATCCCTACCGGCACGAGCATGCCGAGGAAGATCTGGATGACGAGCAGGCTCATGAAGAGCTTGCTGGCGATCAGCGTCCCGAGGATGTGGATGGACTCCTCGCTCTGGTAGAGCCGGTGGATGAAGTCCAGCGCCTCCAGCGAGAAGTCCACGATCACCGCGTAGAACAGGTACGAGGCGAGCTTGTCCAGGCACCGCATGTCGATGGGCTCGCCCCGCAGGGGGGTCAGGACCATGTAGAGGAACATGACGAGCGCGATCCCCGACACGATCGCCGACATGAGGAACACGATCGGCATCAGCACGCTTGCCCACCAGGGGTTCGCCTTCACCGAGCCGAAGATGAACCCCACGTACCCGTGGAGCAGAAACGCCGAGGGAATGCCGATCACCGTGATCAGCTGGATGGCCTTCCGGTCGAAGGCGAGCGCCGCGTCGCTCGTGTCGGCCGAGAAGAGCGACAGGGCCCGGTGGACGAGGCTCATGGGGAAGCCCTCTTCCCTCGACCAGACGATCAGGTCGCGCCGGTATTCGAACCACAGCTCGAGGACGAGCACGCCCATCAGGTACCAGGCGTAGACAAACCCGAACATCGCCATGGCGGAAGTAAGATTGGGGGTCAGGAAGATCTCGTACGAGCGGAGGGGGTGGCCCAGGTGCAGCTGGAGGGGGAGAGGGGCGATCAGCAGGAAGGCCAGTGCCGTCAGGAGCGACAAGCGGTACGTCGGCCGGACCTCCTCCACGTTGAAGACCTTCACGAGGGAGGCCAGGATGAAGGCGCCGGCGACCAGGCCCGTCAGGTACGGGTACACCACGATCAGGATCGACCAGTGGATCTCGATTTCGTTGGGGTAGATGAAGCCCGTCACCTGCTCGAGCATCTCCCCCAGGCGCTCCCGCAGGCCCTCGTTCATCGCACCTCTCCGTCCAGGCCGGCGTAATAAACCTTCGGCTGCGTGTTGAGATCAGGCTTGAGGACGTGGATCTTGTTCATCCGCTCGAAGCGCACCAGGCGGCTCGCCTGGCTCTTCAGGTCGCCGAAGATCCGCGCCTGGGTCGGGCAGACCTCCACGCAGGCCGGGAGCAGCCCCCTGACGACGCGGTGGTAGCAGAAGGTGCACTTGTCGGCGGTCTTCGTCTTGGGGTGCAGGTAGCGGGCGCCGTAGGGGCAGGCCTGGATGCAGTAGCGGCAGCCGATGCACCGGTTCTTGTCCACGATCACGGCGCCGTCCTCGGTGGACCACGTGGCGTCCACGGGGCAGACCTGGACGCAGGGGGGATTCGCGCAGTGGTTGCAGAGCTTCGGGACGAAGAAGCTCCGGAGCACGTCTTCCTGCTCGACGATCTCCTTGCGCTTCCCCTTCCGGAGGCCGACCGTCTCGACGACGACGGTCCGGTCCTTCTTGATCGTGTACCGCTCAACCCATGTGCGGAAGTAGAACGGCTCGTCGGGCACGTCGTTTTCCAGCTTGCACGCCTCCACGCACCGATTGCAGCCGATGCATTTGTCGATCTCGATGCCCATCCCGTAATAGTGGTTCTTGGCCTGGTAGGCGGGCGCCGGGGCTTTTGCGCCGGCTTGCTTCGCGAGGCTCGCGATGATGCCGCCCGCTGGGATGAAGACGATGAGGCTCTTGAGGAACTCTCGCTTGTCCATCACGCTTCTCCCGGCATGTGCGGGTAATGGCACTCCCAGCAGAGGAAGCGCCCGCCGTGCGTGGCGGCGTCCACCTTCGGCGCCTCCTTTCGCGGCGCGCCCTTATCGTGGCACTTGGCGCAGAATTCCCGGTTCTCCGGCTTGGTGGGCTTCACGCTCCGGGGTAGCAGCTTGTGGCGGGTGGGCGTCGAGTGGCAGGTCGTGCACTCGAGCAGGGCGTGGCGGGAGAGCGCCTTGGTCCGCTCGATCTGAGCGTGGCAGGCGGAGCACTCGCGGGGGACCTGCGGGGGCACCGGGTCATGGGGGTTGTGGCAGGTGATGCAGGGCTTGAGCGGGTTATGGATCGTCGGAATGATCTGGGGGAATCCCGTGGGCCGCGATGGGTTGTACTCGTGGCACTGGGGGCAGAACTTCCGCTCCCTCGGGGCGAAGGGCTTGCCCGAGGAGGGATCCTCCGCGTGCTTCACCGACGGTCCGTGGCACGTCTCGCACGAGAGGCCCTTGTGGAAACCCAGCTTCTTCTTGGTGTTGATGTCGTCGTGGCAGTCGCCGCAGGTGGTCGCGCCGGCGAACTTGATCTCCCGGGAGACTTCCCGTTGGACCGAGGCGGCCCGATACACCCGCTGGTCGACGACGGAGGCGGGAATGAGGTACCGGGTGACGAGCACGGCCGCCACGATGACGAAGATGACGACCGCGAGCCGCTTGATCTGCTC
>LDXP01000004.1:33569-76505 GCA_001443385.1 Candidatus Rokubacteria bacterium CSP1-6 | reverse complement strand
TGAGGCTCGCGCGCGCCTGCTGCTCCAGGTCGCCGATATCAAGCGACAGGACGGTCTGGCCCGTCCGGGGATCGAAGCTCACCCCCTCGCTCTCGACCAGGATCCGCTGTCCATCCAGCTTGAGCCTCAGCGCCGCCAGCGGCGCATCGGACTCGGGCACGAGGCGGCGGAGATCCTCGAGCGCACGCCTGATCTGGCGCACCGTGGCGCCTCCGGCCAGCAGCTCCCCCGCCACTCGGACGCCCACCACCTCGCGGAAGCGGTAGCCCTCGCCCTCAGGCTTCAGGAGGCCCAGGCGGCGCAGCTGGGCCATGCGCTTCGGCGTGAGGCTCAACAGCCTCACGACCTCGCGCTCGCTCAGCAGCCAGCCGGTCGGCCGGTCGGTCAATGCCGGAAGTGCCTCATCCCGGTCAGGACCATCGCCATCCCGTGTTCGTCCGCCGCCTGGATGACCTCTTCGTCGCGCACCGAGCCGCCCGGGTGGATGACGGCCGTGGCGCCAGCCTGAGCCACCACGTCGAGCCCGTCCCTGAAGGGGAAGAACGCGTCGGAGGCACAGACCGTCCCCTTGGTCTCGAGGCCGATCGCCTGGGCCCGCATCACGGCGAGCTTCGCCGAGTCCACCCGGCTCATCTGGCCCGCGCCCGCGCCGATCAGCTGGTCGCGCGTGGCCAGGACGATGGCGTTGGACTTCACGTGCTTGGCGATCTTCCAGGCGAAGCGGAGAGCCTCCCACTCCGCCGCCGTCGGCTGGCGCTTGGTGACGACCCGCAGCATCCCCTCGTCGAGATCGGTGAGGTCGGACTCCTGGACCAGGACCCCCCCGAGGACACTCCGGTAGTCCTCGAGCCGCGTGGGCAACGCGCTCCGGTCGCAGGGGACCTCCAGGATCCGGCACCTCTTCTTCGTCCGCTTCAGCTCTTCCAGGGCGTCGGGGAGATACGACGGGGCGAAGAGGATCTCGAGCAGGATCCCCGACAGCTCCTTGACCACGTCCGTGTCGAGCGGTCGGTTGACGCCGACGATGCCGCCGTAGATCGAGACAGGGTCGGAGGCCTTGGCCTTCCGTGCCGCCTCAGCCACCGTGGCAGCGCTCGCGGCGCCGCAGGGATTCGTGTGCTTGATGACGACCGCCGACGGCTCCTTGAATTCAAGGAGAAGGCCCAGAGCGGCGGAAAAATCCAGGAGGTTGTTGTAGGAGGGCTCGGGGCCGTGCAGCTGCCGAGCGGCGGCGACCCCGAGGCGCGCGGCGCCGTGGAGCCGGTAGAATGCCGCCGACTGGTGGGGGTTCTCGCCGTAGCGCAGCGACTGGACCAACTCGGCCTCCAGCCTGAGGACCGGCGGGAACGCGGTCTCAGCAGCCGCGGCGGGGCGCGGCGCCGCCTCCGGGCTCCTCAGGTACGCCGCGATCGCGGCGTCGTACTGGGCCGTCCGGCGGAAGGCTTCGCGCGCGAGCCGGTACCGCGTTTCATTTGAGAGTCTGCCCTCCGATCGCTTCAGCTCGTCCAGGATCTCGCCGTACTGCGAGGCGTCCACCAGCACGGCGACGGATTCCCAGTTCTTCGCCGCCGCCCGGATTAGCGTGGGGCCGCCGATGTCGATCTGCTCGATCGCCTCGGCGAGGCTCGTGCCGGGCTTGGCCACGGTTTGCTCGAAGGGGTAGAGGTTGATCGCCACGAGGTCGATGGGCTCGATCCCCTGGGCCTTGAGCTGGGCCAGGTGCTCGGGCTTGTCGCGGCGGGCGAGGATCCCGCCGTGGATCTTCGGGTGGAGGGTCTTCACCCGGCCATCCAGCATCTCGGGGAACCCCGTCACCTCCGAGACGTCGCGGACCTTCACCCCCGAGTCGCGAAGCAGCTTGGCGGTCCCTCCGGTGGACAGAATCTCGACACCGAGGGCTGAAAGTCCCCGGGCAAACTCCACCACCCCGGATTTGTCGTGCACGCTGATCAGGGCTCGCCGAACGGTCATCGTCTCTCCCTTGCCCCTCACTGAACGACCCTGTCAGCCCGGATGAGCACCGACTGGGGGATCGTCAACCCCAGAGCCTGGGCCGCCTTGAGGTTGACGACTAATTGGAAGCGCGTCGGCTGCTCGACGGGCAAGTCGGAAGGCTTCGCGCCCTTCAGGATTTTGTCGACGTAGACCGCCGAGCGCCTGAAGTTATCCGCCAGGCTCGGCGCATAGGCCATGAGCCCGCCCGCCTCCGCATGCTCCGTATTCCCGTACATCGCCGGCAGGCGGCCCTTTTCAGCGAGGTCGGCGAGCCTCCTTCGGTAAAGCAGGAACGTCGGGTGCGCCAGGACGAGCAGCGCGCCCGCGCGCTCCCTGGTCATGGCCGCGAAGGCAGCATCGAAATCGTCCGGCACTCTAGCCCCCAGGATTTGGAGCTCCACCCCCAACGCACGTGCCGTGGCTTCTGCCTCTTTCAATATGATCCGATGCCCCACGGAGGCGGGATCCTGGAGGACGGCCACCCGGGAAACCTTGGGCACGACCTCTTTAAGCAGCTGTAGCTGTTTGGCGCTCAACTCGGGGTTCAGGAAGGAGAGCCCCGTGACGTTCCCGCCCGGCCGCGCCAGGCTTTGAACCAGTCCGGCACCGATAGGGTCGGGGACTGCCACCATGACGATGGGGATCGTCCTCGTGGCATTCCTGGCCGCCAGTGCGGCCGACGTGACCGGCACCACGATGACGTCCACCTTGAGCCGTACCAGCTCCCTCGCGAGGTCGGGGAGGCGCTCAGGCCTCCCTTCCGCAAACCGCCACTCGATGGCGACGTTCTGGCCCTCCACGTAGCCGAGGTCCCGCAGGCCTTGCCGGAACGGCTCGTACACCGCCGCGTTCTCAGGGGTGGACAAGCCGAACCCGAGGTACCCGATTCGCGGCATCTTCGCCGGCTGCTGGGCCTCGGTCGCCAGCGGGGAGAGAAGAACGCCGAGGGCCACGAGGAGCCCAATAACAGGGCTCATGGGCCCTCCCGGACCAGAACGCGCCGGCCGACCATCTGGAGCCGGCCCTCGGCGTAGAGGCGGATGGCGCGCGGGTAGAGCTGGTGCTCCTGCTCGAGGACCCGCGCCGCCAGTCCCCGGCAGAACTTCACCACCCCAGTCTTGCCGTGAACGCTCACCAGGGCTCGTCGGACCATCCTACGGCTCCTGCCAGGGTTCCGAGTGGGCCTTGAGCCATGCAGCGATCTCCCCGATGGCCCTCCCCCCCCGAGCAACATGATCCAGTTCACCCGGCGAGTCCCTCGAGGCTCTTGCGATGCTCCTCGATAGAGCGGGCCGCCAGTTGTCCGATCTTGGAAAGGCGCTCGCGATCCAGGGGGACAGACGCTAGAAGGATGTCCCCGCCGATCTCAACCGCCTCGTACGTTCGACCTTCCTCAATCTCCCGGAAACCGTCCGGCATGACAATCTTGCCCTTCTCCTTCCGGGCAATGCCTAGGTATTTCATCGCTCCTCTACCTCCATCGCTCAATGATTCTGGGTCATTGGATGAGCTCGTCGGCCCGAAGCAGGACGGACTGAGGAATCGTCAGCCCGATGGCCTTGGCGGTCTTGAGGTTGATGACCAGCTCGAACTTCGTCGGCTGCTCCACGGGTAGGTCGGCCGGCTTGGCCCCCTTGAGAATCTTATCCACGTAGTGTGCCGAGCGCCGCATGAGGTCGGGAGTATTCGCCGCGTAGGACATGAGGCCGCCGGCCTCGACGGATTCGGGAAACTCGGACATCGTGGGGAGTCCGGCTTTCAGGGCGAGAGTGGCGAGCCGGGTCCGCTCAGCGTAGAACATCGGGCTTCCGGAAACTACGATAACGGCGCGCGCGCCTTCCCTGCTCATGGCCGCGAAAGCGCCATCTATCTCGGACGGCGCGCGCGCGTACTGAACCTGAAGCTGGACGCCTAGCAATCGGGCGGCGACCTCTAGCTCCTTCAGCACCTCGGCCAGAGGGAAGCCGGCCCCCGCAGGATTGGTGAGAACCCCCACTTGCCTGACTTTCGGAACAGCCTCCTTCAGTAGCTCGAGCCGCTTTGCGTTAAGCTCGCCCCCAATGTTTGACAATCCCGTTATGTTCCCGCCCGGACGCGCCAGGCTCGCGACAAACCCGGCCGCCACCGGATCGGCAACCAACGCGAAGACGATTGGGATGGTCGCCGTCGCGTTCCTGGCGGCCAGGACATAGGGGGTGGCGGGGGCAACGATGACGTCCACTTTCAGACGAACGAGATCGGCCGCAAACTCGGGGAGGCGCTCGAACTTCCCCTGGACCAGCCGCCACTCGATAAGGATGTTCTTGCCCTCGACGTACCCGAGCTCTCTCAGCCCGCGCTCGAACCCCTCCGTGGCGGGCGAGCGGATACTCGCCAGAACGCCGATCCGAGGAATCTTCCCGGGCTGCTGGGCATCCGCCGCGATCGGCGTTACGAGGATTGCCAGGGCTATGGCGAGTGCGCGGGCCCACATCAGGGTTCTTCCCTGATGCGCACGCGCCGGCCAACGCAACAGCCGCTCCGTCTCACGCGTTTCGTCCACGATTCCCCGAGTCTCTCGATACACAACGCTGTACGGAAAATGCCGCAAAAGAAATCGTCTTGTCCCACTGCCGCGCCGCTCGGGCCTCAGCAATAGCCTCCGGATGGAACTCAACTTCCGGAGGGCTCACCCGCCGGTCTCATGATCTGACGACGAGCCTCAGCCCAGGGTACCGACTTGACCTTTCCAGTTTCCAGTTCCGCTAACCGCCGCGCGATCTCGAGACTCCAGGCAGCTTCGACGCCCTCGTCCACCTCTGCATCGAGACTTTCGATCAACTGACCGGCTAAGGCCGCTCGCGCTTCAGGGGGGAGCTGGAGGGCCTCCAACAGCAGCTTCTTGGTCTCTTGGTTCATGCCCGTATCATCTCCCTTCAGGTCGATCAAGTCTCGTTGACATACACTCTCCGACCTCTGACTTCCAGTCGGCCCTCGGCGTAGAGCCGGATCGCGCGCGGGTAGAGCTGGTGCTCCTGCTCGAGGATGCGGGCCGCCAGCGTCTCCTCGGTGTCGTCCTCCCGGACCGGGACGGCGACCTGGCAGATGATGGGCCCGGTGTCCACGCCCTCATTGACAAAATGCACGGTGGCGCCGCTGACCTTCACGCCGTGCTCGAGGGCCTGGCGCTGGGCGTGGAGCCCGGGAAACGACGGGAGCAGGGCCGGGTGGATGTTCATGATCTGGCCCGGCAGTGCCCGGACGAATGTGGACGAGAGCACCCTCATGTAGCCGGCAAGGCAGGCCAGTTCAGCCCGATGTTCCGACAGCACGCCCAGCACCGCCTGGTCGAACGCCTCCCGGCTCGGGTACTTCTTGGGGTCCATGAAGACGGCGTCCGTGCCGTGCTTTTGCGCCCGCTCCAGCGCCTGAGCATCCGCACGATCGGAGACGACGACGGCCAGCCGAGCGTCCAGCTTGCCCGATTCGATCGCGTCGATGATCGCCTGGAGGTTAGACCCACGCCCCGAGGCGAGGACTCCGATCCTGAGCGGCTCGCTCCGCGCCATCACCGCGCCCCGGCGTACTCGACGCCGCGCGAGCCCGCCTGGACCTCGCCGATGATCCAAACCGTCTCTCCGAACGAAGCGAGCAGGCTCCGGACGTGATCGCATTGCTCGCGGGCGACGACGAGGACGAGGCCGATGCCCATGTTGAAGGTTCGGAACATCTCGTCGTCCACGATCTCCCCCCGCTCCTGGAGGAGGGCGAAGATCGGCGGCACCGTCCAGCTCCCGCTCTCGATGACGGCCTTGCACCCGGCCGGGAGCACCCGGGGAAGATTCCCCGTGAGGCCGCCGCCGGTGATGTGGGCCATGGCCCGGACGGGGACGGCCTTCAGGAGGTCGAGGACCGGCTTGACGTAGATCCTGGCCGGCGTGAGGAGCTCATCGGCTACGCTCTTCCCGAGGCCCGGGAGAGGATCGCCGACCTTCAATCCCATGCGCTCGAAGACGACCTTGCGAGCGAGGGAGTAGCCGTTGGAGTGGAGCCCCGAGGAGGCGAGGCCCAGGAGCCGGTCGCCGGGCTTCACCGCCGAGCCGTCGATGATCCGGCTCTTCTCGGCCACGCCGACGCAGAACCCTGCCAGGTCGTACTCGCCGGGAGCGTAGAAGTCCGGCAGCTCGGCGGTCTCCCCGCCGACCAGGGCGCAGCCAGCCCGCCGGCACCCCTCGGCGACGCCCTTGACGATTGCCTCGATCTTCTCGGGGACCACCTTGCCCACCGCCAGGTAGTCCAGGAAGAAGAGCGGCTCGGCGCCGTGGACGAGGACGTCGTTCACGCCCATCGCGACCAGGTCGATCCCCACCGTGTCGTGGCGGTCGGCCAGGAAGGCGATCTTGAGCTTCGATCCGACGCCATCGGTGGAAGAAACGAGGACGGGCTCACGGTAGCCGGCGGGGAGTGTCACGAAACCGGCAAAGGCGCCGATCTCCCCCAGCACCTCGGGGCGGAACGTGGACTTTGCCAGGGGGGCGATCCGGCGGACTGCGGACTCAGCAGCCTCGATGTCCACGCCGGACTGCTTGTAGGTCAGAGGGTCCATGCGGGCAGCGTCCGCGGCCAGGCGGGCCTAGCCGTCGAAGAGCGAGAGCTGCGGCGTCACCTCGCGCTGGAAGCCGACCCGGTAATCGCCCGTGAAGCAGGCGTGGCAGAACTGCGCCGGATCCGAGCCCGTGGCCTTGAGCATCCCCTCGAGCGAGAGATAGCCCAGGCTGTCGGCGGCCAGGTAGCGGCGGATCTCCTCCACCTCATGGCTCGAGGCGATCAGCTCCTTGCGGGTCGGCGTGTCGATGCCGTAGTAGCAGGGCCAGTGGATCGGCGGCGAGGAGATCCGCACGTGGACCTCGCGCGCGCCAGCGCTCCGGACCATCTTGACGATCTTCCGGCTGGTCGTCCCCCTCACGATGGAGTCATCGATGACGACGACGCGCCGACCCCCGAGCGTCTCGCGCATCGGGTTGAGCTTCACCTTCACGCCGAAGTGGCGGATCCCGTGGCTCGGCTCGATGAAGGTCCGCCCCACGTAGTGGTTGCGGATCAGCCCCACCTGGAACGGAATCCCCGACTCCTCGGCGAAGCCGAGGGCCGCGCTCGTCCCCGAGTCGGGGACGGGGATCACGATGTCCGCCTGGGCCGGGTGCTCGCGGGCCAGCTGGTGCCCCAAGGCCATGCGCACGCCGTGGACGTTCCGCCCCCAGAGGATCGAGTCCGGCCGGGAGAAATAGACGTACTCGAAGACGCAGTGGAGGCGCTCCTTCGGCGGGAAGGGCTTGCTGGAATGCAGGCCTTCGGCAGTGATGAAGACGATCTCGCCGGGCTCCACGTCCCGCACGAAGTGAGCCTCCATGAGATCCAGGGCGCAGGTCTCCGACGCCGCGATCCAGGCGTCCCCCAGCCGGCCGAGCGACAGCGGCCTGAAGCCGTAGGGATCCCGGATTGCCACCAGCGCGTCCGGCGTCAGGATCACGAGCGAGTAGGCGCCGGTGACCCGGGCGAGGGCCTGGGAGAGCTGCTCGACCAGCGTGGCGCCGGAGGCGCGGGCCAGCAGGTGGAGGATGACCTCGGTGTCGGAGTTGGACTGGAAGATCGCCCCGTCCTGCTCCAACTCGCTCTTGAGCGCCTCGGCGTTGACCAGGTTGCCGTTGTGGGCGATGGCGATCGGCCCCCGCGCCGTGTTGGCGGTGATGGGCTGGGCGTTCTTGAGCGTCGAGGTCCCCGCCGTCGAGTAGCGGACGTGGCCGATGGCACGGGTGCCGGGCAGGCGCTTGAGCCGCTCCCGGTGGAAGACGTCGGCCACCCACCCCATGGCCTTTTCCACGTGGAAGTGGTTGCCGTCCGTCGCCGCGATCCCCGCGGACTCCTGGCCGCGGTGCTGCAGCGCGTAGAGACCGAGATAGGTGAGGTTGGCCGCCTCGGGATGGTTCCAGATCCCGAAGAGCCCACACTCGTCGTGAAACTTCTCGTCGTCAGGCCACGTGCCGCTCAAATCCAGTTCTCCACGCGTGAGCGATCTGGTCGAGCGAGAGACTCACGACCACCGAGCCGCCCACCTTGAGCGTCAGGCGCCCGCCCCCGACGGTCCCGATGAACCGCCAGGGCACCTGGCATTCCCCCATCAGGCTCTCGAAGTGGCGCTGCGCCCTCGGCGGGACGGAGACAAGGATTCGCGAGGGCCCTTCCCCGAAGAGCGTCAGGTCGGCGCGCCCCAGGGACTCCACCTCGATCTCCGCCCCGACGGCTTCGGGGCCGCTGATGCACGCCTCCGCCAGCGCCACGGCCAGCCCGCCTTCCGCGGCATCGTGGGCCGATGAGACCAATCCCGCCTCGATCGCCGCCCGGCAGGCCGCCTGGACGTCCCGCTCGAGCCTCAGATCCACCGGCGCCGGCCGCCCCGCCAGCTGCCGCCCGGAGGTCGCCAGATACTCGCTCCCACCGAGGCTGACCGCGTCCGGCCCGATCAGGGCGATGCGATCCCCTGCTTCCTTGAACCACTGGGTGGTGCGCCAGCCGGCGTCCTCCAGGAGCCCGGCCATGCCGATCACCGGGGTGGGAAGGATCGCCTGCCCCTCAGTCTCATTGTAAAAGGAGACGTTGCCGCTCACCACCGGGATTTCGAGCTGCCGGCAGGCGTCCGCGAGTCCCCGGATGGCCTCAGCGAACTGCCACAAGATCTCGGGGCGCTCGGGGGAGCCGAAGTTGAGGCAGTCCGTCACCGCCAGCGGCCGGGCCCCCGAGCAGGCCAGGTTCCGCGCCGCCTCGGCGACTGCCAGGGCCCCGCCCTGGTAGGGGTCGAGGAAGACGTAGCGCGCGTTGCCGTCGGTCGTGACCACGATGGCCTTGGGGGTCCCCTTGATCCTGAGCACCCCCGCGTCCGACCCGGGCAGGACGAGCGTGTTGGTCCCGACCTGCTGGTCGTACTGGCGGTACACCCACTGCTTGGAGGCGATCGTGGGGGACGCCAAGAGCCGGAGGAACGCGGCTTCGTAGTCGGGGGGCTCCGGCAGCGTGAGAGGATCGAAGGCCTGGAGCGCGTCGAGCCACCCAGGCCGCGCGGTCGGCTTCTCGTAGACCGGCGCCTCCTCGGTGAGCGCCCGCACGGGGACCTCTGCCACGACTTGGCCGTCCATGCTGACGCGAAGGATGCCGTCACCGGTCACCCGGCCGATCTCCACGGCGTCGAGGTCCCACTTGGCGAAGACCTTCTTGACCTCCTCCTCGCGCCCCCGCGCCACCACGAGCAGCATGCGCTCCTGGGATTCCGACAGCATGATCTCGTAGGGCGTCATGCCGGTCTCGCGCCGGGGGACCCGGGAGAGCTCCACCTCCATTCCCGTCCCCGCGCGCGCCGGCATCTCGGAGGAGCAGCAGGCAAGCCCGGCGGCCCCCATGTCCTGGATCCCGACCACCGCGCCCGTGGCCATCGCCTCGAGGCAAGCCTCCAGCAGCAGCTTTTCCGTGAAGGGATCGCCCACCTGGACTGTCGGGCGCCGCTCTTCAGCCCCTTCTTCGAAGACCGCCGAGGCCATGGTGGCCCCGTGGATGCCGTCCCTGCCCGTCTTGGCTCCCACGTAGAACACGGGATTGCCCACCCCTTCGGCGCGGGCCCGGAAGATGCGGTCCGTCTGGACGAGCCCCACGCACATGACGTTCACCAGCGGGTTGCGCTGATACTCCGGGGCAAAGGCCACCTCGCCGCCGACGTTGGGGACGCCGAAGCAGTTGTTGTACCAGGAGATGCCGGACACCACGCCGCCGATCAGGTAGCGGGTCTTCGCGTCCTCGGGATCGCCGAAGCGGAGCGAGTCGAGCGTCGCGATGGGGCGGGCGCCCATCGTGAAGATGTCCCGCAGGATCCCGCCCACCCCCGTGGCGGCGCCCTGGAACGGCTCGATGAAGGAGGGGTGGTTGTGGCTCTCCATCTTGAGGACCAGCGCCCACCCGTCACCCAGGTCCACGATCCCCGCGTTTTCTCCCGGCCCCTGGAGGACGTGGGGTGCCTTGGTCGGCAGGAGGCGGAGGAAGACCTTGGAGTGCTTGTAGGCGCAGTGCTCGGACCAGAGGGCGGAGAAGAGACCGAGCTCGGTGTAGGTGGGTTCCCGGCCGAGGATCCGGATGATCCGGTCGTATTCCTCGGCCGTCAGGCCGTGGGCCAGGGCAAGGTCGAGCGTGACCTTAGGGTCGGCTGCGGTCACCTCTCCCCGCTCCCATGCCGCCCGCCCCTACCCTTTCAGGACGCTGCCGTCCTCGACCAGGCTGCCGATGAGCGAGTGAAAAAGGAGCAGCCCGTCGGTGCCGCCCATGGCGGACTCGGCGGCGCGCTCCGGGTGCGGCATGAGCCCCAGCACGGTGCCGGCGTCGTTGACGATTCCGGCGATGTTCTCGATCGAGCCGTTGGGGTTGGCGTCCTTCGTGACGTCGCCGGCCTCGGTGCAGTAGCGGAACACGATCCGGTTCCGCGCCTTGAGGGTCCGGAGGGTCTCGGCGTCGGCGTAGTACTTTCCCTCGCCGTGAGAGATCGGCATCTTGAGGACCTGGCCGGGCCGGAGGCCGCGGGTGAAGGGCGTGTCGGCATTCTCCACGAAGAGGTGGGTGGACTGGCAGCGGTACTGGAGGCACTCGTTGCGCATCAGTGCCCCGGGGAGCATCCCGGCCTCGCAGAGGATCTGAAAGCCGTTGCAGGAGCCGAGGACGTGCCCCCCGCGCGCCACGAAGTCGGGCAGCGCCTCCACCACCGGCGAGCGGCCGGCGATGGCGCCGGCGCGCAGGTAGTCACCATAGGAGAACCCGCCCGGGAGGATCAGGCAATCCAGATCCCCGAGGTCGGTGTCCCGGTGCCAGACGTACTTGACCGGTTGGCGCAGCACCTCGCCGATCACATAGTGGAAATCGCAGTCGCTCCACGTGCCCGGGAAGATCACGACCCCGAATCGCATAGTGTGGGATCCTCCTCCTTTCACGAGTTCAATCTCATCTTACACTGCGCGGCCTCTCATGCCAAGCGCTGACGCGCGCCATCCTCCACGATCTCCACCGTGAACTCCTCCGTCACCGGGTTGGCCAGGAGCCGCCGGCACATCTCCTCGAGCCGGCCGTGGGCCTGGCCGGGGTCGGTCCCCTCCAGCTCGAGCTCGAGCACCTTGCCAACGCGAAGCTCCTGAACCTCACGATACCCCAACCCCTCCAGGGCCCGCTTGACCGCGGCCCCCTGGGGGTCCAGGATGCCGCGCTTGAGCCTCACGAAGACGCGGGCCCGCATCAGAGGAGCCCCAGCCGCCGGTAGATGGCGTCCACGTTCCGGAGATACCAGCCCGGGTCGAAACACTCCTTCAGCTCGCCGGCGGTGAGATGCCGTCCGACCTCGGGATCTTTGGCCAGCAGCTCCTGGAAGCTCCGCTGCTCGCGCCACGCGGTCATCGCGTTCGCCTGTACGATTTCATAGGCCCGCTGGCGGGGCAGCCCCTTCTCGGCCAGCTTCAGGAGCACGCGCTGGGAGTAGATCAGCCCGTGGCTCCGCTCGAAGTTCTCCCTGAGCCGCTCGGGAAACACCTGGAGGCCCTCCAGGATCCGGATCATGGTGTGCAGCATATAGTCCAGGAGAATCGTTGAATCCGGCAGGATCACCCGCTCGACGGAGGAGTGGCTGATGTCGCGCTCCCCCCAGAGGGCCACGTTCTCGAGCGCGGCCAGCGCGTTGGCCCTGACGAGGCGGGCCAGGCCGCACACCTGCTCCGAGGAGACCGGGTTCCGCTTGTGGGGCATCGCGCTGGACCCCTTCTGCCCCTCGGCGAAGGGCTCCTCGGCCTCGAGGATCTCGGTCCGCTGGAGCGTGCGGATCTCGAGGGCGATCTTCTCGAGGGAGGCCGCCAGGATGGCCAGGGTCGTGACGTACTCGGCGTGGCGGTCGCGCTGAATAACCTGAGTCGAGATCGGTGCTGGTTCCAGCCCCAGAGCGCGGCACACCTCGGCTTCGACGTCGGGCTCCACATGGGCGAAGGTGCCGACGGCGCCCGAGATCTTCCCCACCCGGATGGTCTCCTTCGCCCGGCGGAGCCGCTCGAGGTTGCGCCCCGCCTCGGCGTACCAGACGGCCGCCTTGAGCCCGAAGGTGGTCGGCTCGGCGTGGACCCCGTGGGTCCGGCCCACCGCCAGGGTGTCCTTGTGCTTGAGGGCCAGCTCTCCGAGCGCCTCCCTGAGGCGCTGGAGGCCGGCCAGCAGCAGGTCGCTCGCCTGCTGGAGCTGGAGGGCCAGGGCCGTGTCCACCACGTCTGAGGACGTGAGCCCCACGTGAACGTAACGGGAGTCGGCGCCGAGGGCCTCTTCCAGGTTGGTGAGAAAGGCGATCACGTCGTGGCGAACGCGGGCCTCGATGGCGTCGATCCGGGCCGGGTCCACGCGGGCCTGGGCGGTGATCCGGGCCAGCGCGTCGGGCGGGATGTGGCCCCGGCGCGCGTAGGCCTCGCACACGGCCAGCTCCACCCGCAGCCAGGCCGCGTACTTCGTCGCCTGGCTCCAGACCGCGCCCATCTCCGGGCGCGTGTAGCGGTCGATCACGGCGCCCTCCTCCGGTTAGGCGTTACCGGTGGCTGAGTTCCCGCGGCAGCTGACGCCGGTCCAGCGGTCCCAGTGTCAGCATCGACAGCTGCTCCTCGTCCAGCAGGCGGTGGATCAGCGCCTGCACCTCCTCCTCGCCGACCGCGTCGATGGCCGACAGCATCTCGTCGAGGGAGAAGAACGAGCCGAAGTAGAGCTCCTGCTTGGCCAGCCGGCTCATCCGGCTCGAGGTGGACTCCAGGGAGAGCATCAGGTTTCCCTTCAGGTGATCCTTGGCCCGCTGGAGCTCGGCGGTCCCGACGCCGTCCTTCTTGAGGTCGCGGAGCTCCTTCAGGATCAGCTTCAGGACTTGGGCGAAGTTCGCCGCGTCCGTCGCGGCGTAGATGTAGAGGAGCCCCGTGTCGTGGTAAGCCTGGGTCCCCGAGTGGATCGAGTAGACCAGCCCCTGGCGCTCCCGCACCTGCTGGAAGAGGCGCGAGGACATGCTCCCGCCGATGATGTCGTTCAGGACGTAGAGCGCGTACCGTTCCGGCGCCGTGTGGGTGAGCCCCGGAAACCCCGCCACGACGTGCACCTGCTCGAGCGTCTTCTCGACCATCTCCACGGTCACCTGCGACGTCGGCGGGCCGCCGTTCCGCTGGGCCGAGGGGCCCTCGAACCCGTCGAAGCGCGGGGCGAGGAGCCGCAGGACCTCGTCGTGATCGGCGTGCCCTGCCACGGCCACCGTGATCTTCCCGGGGGAGTACTCCTGCTGGAAGTGGCCGAGGATGGTCTCCCGGCTCAGGCCCTGGACTCCGTCGCGGCTTCCCAGAATGGGGCGACCCAGCGGGTGGCCGGGCCAGAGGCGCTCGGCGAACAGGTCGTGGATCAGGTCGTCCGGCGTGTCCTCCACCATCTTGATCTCCTGGAGGACCACCGACTTCTCCTTCTCGATGTCCTCCGCCCCGAAGCGCGGGTGGCGCAGGATGTCGGTGAGGAGATCGACCGCGAGCGGCAGGTGCTCGTCGAGCACATTGACGAAGAAGCAGGTGTGCTCCTTCGCAGTGAAGGCATCCATCTGGCCGCCCACCGAGTCCATCGTCCGGGCGATCTCCTCGGCGGTCCGGGTCTGGGTGCCCTTGAAGACCAAGTGCTCAATCAGGTGGGAGACCCCGCCGCGCTCGGCGGGCTCGTTCCGGGAGCCCGTGTCCACCCAGATCCCGACGGCGACCGAGCGGACGTGGGGCATCCACTCGGTGACCACGCGGATCCCGTTGGGGAGGACGCTCTTCAGGTACTCTTCGGCCACCAACTACCCTCCGTGGGCTAGGGGTTCTTGCGCTTTTCCTTGTCGGCCAGCGCCGGCTGTTCGCGGAGCGCCGTCTTGCGGGACAGCCGGATCTTGCCGCTCGGGTCCACCTCGATCACCTTGACCAGCACTTCGTCGCCTTCGGCCAGCACGTCGGTCACGGCCCTGATGCGCGCCTCGGCGATCTGGGAAATGTGGAGCAGCCCCTCGGTACCCGGGATCACCTCCACGAAGGCCCCGAACTCGACGATCTTCTTTACCTTGCCGACGTAGATCCGGTCGACCTCCACCTCCCGGACGATGTCCTGGATGATGGCCACGGCCTTCTGGACCGCGCTGTTGTCGGCCGAGAACACCGTGACGCGACCGTCGTCCTCCACGTCGATCTTGACGCCGGTCTGCTCCTGGATCCCCCGGATGACCTTGCCGCCCGGCCCGATGACCTCGCGGATCTTCTCCGGGCGGATCTTGATCGTGACGAAGCGGGGGGCGTAGGGGGAGAGCTCGGGGCGCGGCTTCTCGATGGCCTCGCGCATTTTGGCCAGGACGTGGAGCCGGGCTTCCCGGGCCTGGGCCAGCGCTCGCCCCATGAGCTCGGTCGAGACCCCCGCCGTCTTGATGTCCATCTGGAGCGCGGTCACGCCGGCCTCGGTGCCCGCCACCTTGAAGTCCATGTCGCCGTAGTGGTCTTCGGTCCCCATGATGTCCGTCAGGATGGCCACCCGGTCTCCTTCCTTGATGAGTCCCATGGCGATCCCCGCCACCGGCGCCCGGAGCGGCACTCCCGCGTCCATGAGCGAGAGGCTCGCCCCGCACACAGTCGCCATCGAGGACGAGCCGTTGGACTCCAGGATGTCCGACACGATGCGGATCGTGTACGGGAACGCCTCCTTCGTCGGCAGCACCGCTCCCACGGCGCGCTCGGCGAGCGCCCCGTGGCCGATCTCGCGCCGGCCGGGCCCGCCGAAGCGCCGCACCTCGCCCACGGAAAATGACGGGAAGTTATAGTGGAGCATGAAGTGCCGGTAGGACTCGCCCGAAAGGTCCTCGATCTTCTGCTCGTCCTGCTTGGTCCCCAGCGTGACCGCCACCAGGGCCTGGGTCTCGCCCCGGGTGAAGAGCGCCGAGCCGTGGGCCCGCGGCAGGTAGCCCACCTCCGAGGTGATGGGGCGGGTGTCGGAGAGGCCCCGCCCGTCCACCCTCACCCCCTTTTCGAGCACCATCCGCCGCACTTCCGCCTTTTCCACCTTCTCGAAGGCCTCCCGGGCCGGTCCTTTGACCGCCGCGTCGGCCCCCAGCGCCTGGAAGACCTCCTCGAACACCTGGTTCATGGCCTGCGCCCGCGCCTGCTTTTCGTGGATGGCCAGCGCCTGGGCGATCTTCGCCGCCGCGAGCTCGCGGACCCGCGCCTCGAGGGCGGCATCCTCCCCCGCGTGGGGATCGAACGGCCACGCCGGCTTGCCGGCCGCGGCGCGAAGCTCCTTCTGAGCCCGAGCCAGCGCCCGGCACTGCTCGTGGCCGAAGGCGATGGCCCGGACCATCATCTCCTCCGGCACCTCCTTGGCTCCGCCCTCCACCATCAGCACCGCCTCTTCGGTCCCCGCGATCACCAGGTCCAGCGCGGAGACGGCCCGCTGGGCCTCCGTCGGGTTGGCCACGAGCCGGCCGTCCACCAGCCCGACCCGCACGGCGCCCACGGGACCGTTGAAGGGAATCCCCGAGATCGCGAGCGCGGCCGACGATCCCACCACGGCCAGCACGTCGGGATCGTTCTCCTGATCCCCGGAGATCACCAGGTCGAGCACCTGGACCTCGTGCTTGAAGGCCTTGGGAAAGAGCGGGCGGAGGGGGCGGTCGATGAGGCGCGAGGTCAGGATCTCCTTTTCGACCGGCCGCCCTTCCCGCTTGAAGAACCCGCCGGGGATGCGGCCGCCGGCGTAGGCCCGCTCCCGGTAGTCCACCGTGAGCGGAAAGAAATCGACCCCCTCGAGGGGGGTCCTGGTCGCCACCACGGTAGCGAGCACCACGGTCCCGCCGTAGCGCACCATCACCGCGCCGTCGGCCTGCCGGGCGACGCGCCCGGTCTCGAGCGTGAGGGTCCTGCCGCCGATCTCAACCGCCGTTGAATGCGCCATACGTGCGTCGTGCCTCCTGCGTCAGGGGGAAGTCAAGGAACAGCGACGATGAAGGGGAACAGCCGGTGCGCTCGGGGCCGGAAAACGCCGGAGCCGCCCTCACCCGCGGATCCCGAGCTTTTCAGTCAGGGCCCGAAACCGCTCCGGATCCTTCTTTCTGAGATACTCCAGGAGACTGCGGCGCGTGCCGATGAGCATCAACAGGCCCCGCCGGGAGTGGTGATCCTTCACATGCAGCTTGAAGTGATCGGTCAGGCCGTTGATGCGCTCCGACAGGAGCGCGATCTGGACCTCGGGCGAGCCGGTGTCCCCTTCGTGGAGTCGGAACTGTTCGATGAGGCTCTTCTTCCTTTCGACTGCAACCGGCATGCGAACGCTCCTCCGGGGGCCCCGCCCCCAATCGCCCAACCCCGGAGCTCGCGCCCCGAACGAGTGGGTTCCAAAAACCTTCGTCCTTCCAATGAATTACGCCGTTGAGGGTAGCATACGGAGTGCCTGAAGTAAAGGGAATCAGGAGCGCGCCGGGGAGATCCCGAGCAGCCGAGCAGCCGTGGCGACGTCGCTCGCCACTTGGGCCCGGAGCGCCTCGACGTCGGGGAACTTCTGTTCGGGCCGGATGCGCTCTTCGAACTCCAGCACCAGCAGCGAATCGTACAAATCCCCCGCGAAGTCGAGCAGATAGGCTTCCACCCAGTACTCGCCCTCCCCGAACGTGGGACGGATCCCGACGTTGACCACGGCGCCCGCCCGGCCCCCCTCCCAGGAGGCCCGGCCGGCGTAGACGCCGGCGGGCACAATCAACTCCCGCTCCGGCTTGAGGTTCGCCGTGGGGAAGCCGAGCTGCCGGCCCCGCCCCTTCCCCCTCAGCACCCGCCCCCGGACCGTGTAGGGGTGGCCCAGCAACTTCCGGGCCCGCGCCACGTCCCCCGCCACCAGCGCCTGACGGATCCCCGAGGACGAGACGGCGACCCCGCCCACGACGAGCGGCGGGATCACGTGGGCGACGAACCCGTACTGCGGCCCCAGCTCCGCGAGGAGCCGGGCGTTCCCCCGGGCGCCCCGCCCGAAGGTGTGATTGAACCCCACCACCACCTCGCGCGCCTTGAGGCGCCCCACCAGCACGTCTTTCACGAAGGCCTCAGCCTCGAGGAGCGAGAACTCCCGCGTGAAGACGATGACCACCGCGGTGTCGAGCCCCTGCTCGGCGATGCGGGCGAGGTTTTCGGCGAGCTCGGTGATCGGGGCTGGCGCGCGCTCGGGCTGGAGGACCGTTAGCGGGTGGGGATCGAACGTGCACGCCAGCGCCCGGAGGCCGAGCGCGCGGGCCCGGGTGCGAGCGGTGGCGAGGATCTTCTGATGGGCGAGATGGATCCCGTCAAAGGCCCCGAGGGCCACGACGCTCGGAGGGCTGTCAGGCGGGTAGGACTCGAGACCTAGGACGATCTCCATGCAGGATCCGTTCGGGCTTCACGCGCTCACCGCCCTCCACCACTCGGCCGACGCCCAGGAAGTCCCCGTCAGCGTCATACACGCGCACGACCCCGCGGGCATCGGCATCGGCCGCGGGCACCGGGACCGCCTGACCGTGAAGCAGGGCGTCGGCGGCCCCCGCCTCCAGCGTGACCTTCGGCCGGCCGGCGAGGGCGGAGTCTGGAGGCAGGAGCCGCTCCCAGAAGACGGCCGGGTCGCACGCCTCCCGCACGAGGGCCCACGGGAGCGCGTCCTCGAGCGTATAAGGGCCCACGCGAGTGCGAACGAGCTTCTCAAGGGCAGCGCCCGGGCCAAGCGCCTCGCCCACATCGGAGCAGAGCGTCCGGATGTAGGTCCCACGGCCGCACACGACGCGGATCGTGAAGGAGGGCAGCGCCACCGATCCCAGGGCGAGCGAGTGAATCTGGACTTCCCGCGGCTCCCGCTCCACCTCCACGCCCTGGCGGGCCAGCTCGTAGAGCCGCCGGCCGCCACGGTGCAGCGCTGAAAACATGGGAGGAACCTGCTGGATCACTCCGACGAAGCGGCCGAGCGCCGCCTCGATGTCTCCGGCGGTCAGCGCCGGCACGGGAGACGTCCGGAGCACCGTTCCCGACAGGTCCTGGGTGTCGGTGACGACGCCCAGGCGGACCGTGGCCAGGTACTCCTTGTCGTGATCCACGAAGTACGGGGTCAGCTTCGTCGCCTCGTTGACGAGGATCGGCAATACGCCGGTGGCTTCGGGATCCAGCGTGCCCCCGTGACCGACCTTCCCGGCGCGCAGGACGCGCCGGAGGTGCGCCACGGCGTGAAACGAGCTGACCCCCGGCCCCTTCTCGATAATCAGGATTCCCGAGCGTCCCACGCCCGTCTCTACCGCTTCCCGAGCGCTTCGGCCACAGCCTTCAGGATGGCGTCCCGCGCCTCGGCAAGGCTCCCCGCGATGGTGCAGCCGGCGGCGTTGGTGTGCCCTCCGCCGCCGAACGCGGCCGCGATCCGGCCGACGTTGACTTCGCCCTTGGCGCGGAGGCTCACCTTAACGCTGCCGGGGCCGATCTCGCGGAACAGAGCCGCCACCTTGACGCTGGCGATGGAGCGCGGGTAGTTCACCAGATCCTCGGCCGTCACGAAGGCCTCGGGCACGCTGCCCGCCGGCAGAGCGAGCCATGCGACCCGGCCGTCGGGGCTCACTTCCACGCGGGCGAGGACCTCGCCGAGCCGGTGGAGGTCCTCCGGCCGCCGGCCCTCGTAGAGTGCCCCCGCCACCAGCTCGGGCCGGGCGCCGTGAGCAACGAGGTCGGCGGCGATCCTCAGCGCCCGCGGCGTGGTGTTCGAGTAGCGGAAGGAGCCGGTGTCGGTGTGGATAGAGGTGTAGAGGTTGGTGGCGATCTCCGGGGTCACCTTGAGCCCGAGCGCTTGGAGCAGGTCGTAGACCATCTCGCCCGTGGCCGAGGCCGTGGGTTCGACCCAGTGGACGTCGGCGTAGCGCCGGCTGTCGGGGTGATGGTCGATGCTGACGACCCGCGTCGCCGGCCCGCGGCTCCCCTCGAGGAGGCCGTTCGTGCGCGACGGGTCAGGGCAGTCCACCAGGATCACGAGGTCGAAAGACCCCGGCGCCCGCTCCCACCGCTCGACGAGGGCCGCCCCCGGCAGGAATCCGAAGACCTCCGGCACGGCGTGGGGGCCGGCGAGCGTGACGGCCGCCCCCGCGGTGGCGAGGGCCAGGCCCAGGCCGATCTGGGAGCCCAGCAGATCCCCGTCGGGCTGAACGGTGCCGAGCAGGAGCACGCGGCCGCGCGGGGCGCGGAGCAGCCCCACGAGCTCGGCCGGGACCGGGAAGGCCGCCTCAGGCATCCCCGCCCGGCGCCGCCTCTCCGGACTTGAGCTCGGCGAGCAGTTCCTGAATCTGCGCGGCGTGCGCCATAGAGCGGTCCGGGCGGAAGAGCAGCGATGGCGTGACGCGGAGGGACAGGTGATGACGGAGCCAGTTGTGGATGAACCCCCGGGCGCTCTCCAGCGCTGCCAGCGACGCCTTCCATTTCTCTTCGGGGCCGAGGATGGACACGTACACCTTCGCCAAGCGCAGGTCCTTGGTGACCTCCACGTCGGTCACGGTGACGAACCCGAGCCGCGGGTCCTTGAGCTCCCGCTGGAGGACGCGAGAGATCTCCTCCTTGATGAGCTGGTTCACCCGTTCGAGACGCTTCGGCTGCATATCAAAGGATCTCGATCTGCACGTCGATCACGTGCCCATCCACGCTGGCCTCGATGAAGTCCAGCGCCTTGGAAACCACCTCGTTGGCGTGGCGCGAGTCGGGGGACACGCAGGCGACGGCCAGCGTGGCGCGCTGCCAGGTGTCCTGGTGGTTCACCTCGGCGACGGAAACCTCGAAGCGCTGCCTCACCTTCTCCTTCAGCCCTTTGAGGATATGGCGCTTCCCCTTGAGGGAGTCGACGTCGGGGAGGTGGAGCTCCACGGTTCCGACCGCGACCCGAGCCTGATGCACGTCTACTTCTCCTCTCTCACCCAACCTCCCCCCCTCACCCCGCCCTCTCCCCCGCTGGGGGAGAGGATTAAGGTGAGGGGGAGAGGAGAAATGGTGAACCGAGCTTCAAAGGGTCCGGGCGACCTCTTCCGTGGTGTAGGCTTCGATCACGTCGCCGACCTGGACCCCGCTGACGCTGTCCACGCCGATGCCGCACTCGAGCCCCTGAAGAACCTCGCGGACATCGTCCTTGAAGCGCTTGAGCGAGTTGAGCGTTCCCTCGCCCACCAGGGTGCCGTCGCGCTTGACCCTCACCTTGGCGCCGCGCTGGATCTTCCCTTCTGTCACGTATGAGCCCAGGATGGTCCCCAGCTTGGAGATCGGGAAGAGCTGGCGCACCTGGGCCTTGCCCAGCGCCACCTCGCGGATCTCGGGAGCCAGAAGGCCGGACAGCGCGGCCCGGACGTCCTTGATGGCCTCGTAGATGACGTTGTAGGTGCGCACGTCGACGCCGTCCGCCTGGGCCTGGGTGGCCGCCTTGGGCTCGGGCTTCACGTTGAAGCCGAGGACGATGGCGTTAGAGGCGGAGGCCAGCATGACGTCGCTCTCGGTGATGGTGCCCACCGAGCCGTGGATGACCTTGAGCTTCACCTGATCCGTCGAGAGCCCCTCCAGCGACTCGGTGAGGGCTTCCACCGAACCCCCGACGTCGGCCTTGAGGATCAGGCGCAGCTCCTTGACCTCGCCGGTCTCGATCTGCTGGTGCAGGTCCTGGAGCGTGACGCGCGTGACGCCCTTGGCGCGCTGCCGCTCGCGATCCTGGCGGAGGGTGGCGATCTGCCGCGCCTTCCGCTCGTCCTCCACCGCGACGAGGGTGTCGCCGGCCTGGGGCACGCCCGAGAGCCCGAGGATCTCCACCGGGTCCGAGGGGCCGGCGGCCCGGACCTTCTTGCCGAGGTGGCTGAACATCGCGCGCACGCGCCCCGAGTGCTGCCCCACCACCACCGCGTCGCCTTCCTTGAGCGTCCCCTGCTGGATCAGCACCGTGGCCACGGAGCCGCGCCCTTTGTCCAGCCGGCCCTCGATGATGACACCCTTGCCGGCCCGGTTGGGGTTGGCCTTGAGCTCGAGGATCTCGGCCTGGAGGCCGGTCATCTCCAGCAGGTTCTCGATACCCGTCCCCTTCTTGGCCGAGGTCTCCACGTAGATCGTCTGGCCGCCCCACGCCTCCGGCACCAGCCCGAGATTGGACAGCTCGCGCTTGACCCGCTCCGGGTCGGCCCCGGGCTTGTCGATCTTGTTGACGGCGACGATGATGGGGACGTTCGCGGCCTTCGCGTGGTTGACAGCCTCGACGGTCTGCGGCATGACGCCGTCGTCGGCGGCCACAACGAGGATCACGATGTCCGTCACCCGGGCCCCGCGCGCGCGCATGGCGGTGAAGGCTTCGTGGCCGGGGGTGTCCAGGAAGGTGACCTTGCCGTGCGACGTGTCCACCTGGTAGGCGCCGATGTGCTGGGTGATGCCGCCGAACTCCTTCTCCGCCACCTTGGTGCGCCGGATGGCGTCGAGGAGCGAGGTCTTGCCGTGGTCCACGTGCCCCATCACGGTCACGACGGGCGAGCGCAAGCGCAGCTGGGAAGGATCCACTTCCTCCTCGCGCAGCTCCTCCCCCTCGAGCGTCCGCACCTCCACGTCGAAGCTGAACTTGTCCGCCACCAGCTTGGCGGCCGTCGGGTCGAGAATCTCGTTGACGGTGGCCATCACGCCCATCTCGACCAGCGCCTTGATCACCTCTCCCGACTTCCGGCGCATGGCCTGAGCGAGTTCACCGACCGTGACAGACTCGCCCAGCCGGATGAGCTCGCGCTTGACCTCGATAGGGGGGGCAGGCTCGACCGGAGCCGGTGGCACCGGCCCCGCAGCCGCAGGTTTGAGCGGCGGCGGTGCGGCCACCTTCGGAGGCCCGACCGGTGGCGCCGTCGGCGGGCCCCCAGCCGCAGGCTGGAGAGTGACCACCACGGCCGCAGGCCTCGCGGGAGCCGCCGGCGGCGCGGCGGGCGCGACACGGCGCTCCACGGGCTTGGGGGGCAAGGGCCTGACGGGGGGCGGCGCCGCCGGCGCGGCCGCCACCTTCCTGGGCGGCGCGGCCGGCGGGGGAGGAGCGGCCGGCCTGAACGGAACGACCTTCGCCGCCTCTCTGGGCTTCGGAGGGGACGGCTTCGGCACCGCGGGCGGCTTGACCTCCACCTTCGGCGGGGCCGGCTTCACCTCGACAGGTTTGGGGGGCGCAGGAGCGGGCGGCGGCGGCGGGGCCACGGCAACGACTTCCTTGAGCTCTGCGACCTTCTTGGCTGGCGCTTTCTTCGCGGCGACCTTCTCGGCCGGGGCTTTCTCCTCGGCGGCCTTCTTCTTCGCCGCCGGGGCCTTGGGGACCGCCTTGGCCCGCTTCGGCTTCGGCTCCTCGGGCAGCTCCCGTCCGCGCCCGAGCTTCACGCGGAGCTCGCGGATCGTGTCGGCGTCGAGGGGACTCTGCGTCCTCATGCTCTTGCGCCCCAGGGCTTCCAGAGCCTGGATCAGGTCCTTGCTGGTGACACCCAGCTCCTTCGCGAGATCGATCACCTTGATCCGTGATGCCATCGGTCCCCTCACCTCCCCAGCCTGATCACTTCTTCAGATGCCTCCGCCTTCCCCTTGAACGCCCTCGCCAGCCGCCCCCGCTTCAGGGCCTCCTCCACGCACTCCGGCGCGGGACACACATACGCGCCCCGGCCCGGAGCCGCGCCGGCCCGATCGATGCCCACCATCCCGTCGGCGCGGCGCACGAGCCGCACCAACTCAGCCTTCGCCCGGACCCGCCGGCAGCCGATGCACGTGCGCTGGGGCTCCCGCTTCACGCGGGCGGCGCCGCCCCTTCCTCCGGGACCACCCCGGCCTCCTCCCCGACGGGCGCGGCGGCCTCTCCGGCGGCGAGCTCCGCGACGGCCGCCGCCGCATGGGCGGCGAGCAACTCCTGGGCCGCCGCCAGGATCCGCTCGGCCTTTTTCTCCCCGACGCCGGGAACCTCCATGAGCCGCCCGAGGCCGGCTCTGACGATGCGCTGGGGGGAGTAGAGCCCCGCCTCGACGAGCTTTTCCACCAGCTGCGGCCCGACCCCGGCGAACTCCTCGATCGCGGCCCGACCCCGGCTCCGCTCTTCCTCCTCGCGGCGACGCTCCTCCTCCAGCTCGGACTCGCTCTTGATGTCCACCCGCATGCCGGTCAGCTTGGCCGCCAGGCGGGCGTTCTGGCCCTTCTTGCCGATCGCGAGCGAGAGCTGGTTGTCGGGAACCACCACGAGGACCGACCGCTCCACCGGTGCGTCCTCGGCCTGCCGCCCCTCCTGCACCGTCACGGACGCCACCTTGGCCGGCGACAGCGCCCGGGCGACGAACGTCGTGGGCTCGGCGGACCACTCGACGATGTCGATCTTCTCGCCGCGGAGCTCCCGGCTGATCACCTGGATACGGGTGCCGCGCAGTCCCACGCAGGCGCCGATGGGGTCCACATCGCGCTTGGTGGTGGCCACGGCGACCTTCGCCCGCTCGCCCGCCTCGCGCGCCGCCGCCTTGACCAGCACGATCCCCTCGGCGATCTCGGGGATCTCGGTCTCGAACAAGCGGGCCAGGAACCCCGGATGGGCGCGGGACAGGGTGATCTGGGGGCCCTTGGCGGTCTTCTTCACCTCGAGGACGAACGCACGGATCCGGTCCCCGGGGTTGATCCTCTCGCCCGGAATCTGCTCGCGCTCTGGAAGGAAGCCCTCGGCCTTCCCCATCTCCACAATCACGTTCCGCTTCTCGATCCGGTGGACCACGCCCCGGACGATTTGACCCTCTTTCCCCACGAACTCAGCGTAGATCCCCTCCCGCTCGGCGTCGCGGACCCGCTGGAGGATCACCTGCTTGGCGGTCTGGGCCGCGATCCGGCCGAACTCCTTGGGCTCCAGCTCGTGCTCGATCTCGTCGTCGATCGCGGCATCGGGCTTGACGGCGCGCGCCTCCGCCAGCGTCATCTCGATCCGGGCGTCGGTAACTTTGGCGACCACCCGCTTCTTGGCGAACACCCGGAGCGTGCCGGTCCCCCGGTCCAGCTCCAGGGTGATGTTCTCCGCCGTCCCCACCCCCATGGTCTTCCTGAAGGCCGACAGCAGGGCGGACTCCAGCGCCTCGAAGAGGATCTCTTTGTCGATCCCCTTCTCCGTCGCGATCTGCGAAATGACGTTGATCAGCTCCCGGTTCATAAATTGGGCTCGAGCCGCGCCTTCGTCACGCCCCGGCGCGGGAGCTCGGCTTCGCCGTCCATCCCCTCCAGCCTCACCACCGACTCCGTGACCTCCGCCAGCCGCCCCGTGAATTCCGTCCGGCCGTTCACGGGCTCGGACATCCAGCACCGCACCCGCTTCCCCTGAGCCCAGCGCCACTCGCGATCGGTCTTGAGCTCCCGCGTGAGACCCGGCGAGGACACCTCCAAGTCGTAGCTCTCCTGGATCAGGCCCGAGGCGTCCAGGACGTCGCCCGCCTCGTGGCTGAACCGCTGGCAGTCAGCGATGCCGACCCCGGCCGCCTTGTCAACGAAGAACCTGAGCACCCAGCGCCGGCCCTCGCAGCGCCACTGGAGATCCACGAGGAAGAGCCCGTGGGCCTGGAGCACC
The DNA here is from genome assembly GCA_001443385.1 of Candidatus Rokubacteria bacterium CSP1-6. GTDB lineage: Bacteria > Methylomirabilota > Methylomirabilia > Rokubacteriales > CSP1-6 > CSP1-6. Next base: position 51,845 of record LDXP01000004.1, on the reverse strand, counting down.
GGCGAGACGACGGCCTCGATCCGCGCCAGTCGCTCGGTCGCCTCCACTCCCGCCACCCCCAGGGGCAAGAAAAAAGTGGGCAGCGCCCACTTTTTCAGGAGTTTAGCACACCCGCCCCCCCCCAGCAAGGGGAATGCGGGAAACGTTTATCTCCCGCCCAGTTCCTGCGCCAGCTCCTTGACGCTTACCACGGCTTCTCGCTTCGGGACCCGCCGGTCGGTGCGGTCCCGGCGCGACCGGACTTCGACCAGCCCCTCTTTGACGAAGGCGTTCCCCACCGTCACCCGGATCGGTAGGCCGATCAGGTCGGCATCCTTGAACTTCACCCCGGGCCGCTCGTCGCGGTCGTCGTAGATGACCTCGATGCCGGCCGTGGCCAGCTCCTCGTAGAGCTCCTCCGCCACCCCCGTCTGGACGGGATCCTTCGCGTTCACCGACAGGAGGTGGACGTGAAACGGGGCGATGCTCCAGGGCCAGACGATCCCGTCGGCGTCGTGCCGCTGCTCGACCGCCGCCGCCGCGATCCGCGCCGGCCCGATCCCGTAACTCCCCATGACGATCGGCCGCTCCTGGCCGCTCTCGTCCAGCACCACGGCCCCCAGGGACACGGAATACTTCGTGCCGAGCTTGAAGATGTTCCCCACCTCGATGACGCGTTCTACCTTGAGCGCCGCGCCGCACTGCGCGCAGCCTTCTCCCGTCTGAGCCACGTGAAGGTCGGCGAAGCGCGGAGAGAAATCCTTCCCGGGCCTTACACCCTTCAGGTGAAACCCCTCCTTGTTCCCGCCGGCCACGTAGACCCCCTCGCGGAGCGACTCATCCGCGACGATGGGTATTCGGACCTTGACCGGCCCCACCGAGCCCACGGGAGCCCCCAGGTGGGTTTTCACCTCGTCGGGATGGGCGGGGCGGAACTCCCCCAGGATCCGCGCAAGCTTTTTCTCGTGAAGGGTCTGGTCCCCCCTGACCAGGGCCAGGACCGGGCCGTCCTTCGCCACATAGAGGAGCGATTTGATCATCAGCGCGGGCTCGATCTTGAGCAGCGCCGCCACCTCCGCGATCGTGCGGGCGTTGGGGGTCGCCACCTCCTCCACGGGCCAGGCGGGGAATTTCGGTCGGGTCGGGACGCCCCGCGCCAGCTCGACGTTGGCAGCGTAGCCGCACCGCTCGCAGAGCGCCACCTCGTCCTCCCCCGCGGCGCTCGGAGCCATGAACTCGTGGGAGCCCGAGCCGCCCATCATGCCGGGGTCCGACTCGACGACGTGGTAGCGGAGGCCGCAGCGGTCGAAGATCCGGCAGTACGCCTCCTTGTGGGCGTCGTAGGCCTTCGCCAGGCCGGCCTCGTCCAGGTCCAGCGTGTAGGAGTCCTTCATCAGGAACTCGCGCGTCCGGAGGACGCCGGATCGCGGCCGCGCCTCGTCGCGCTCCTTGGTCTGGATCTGGTACCAGATCTGCGGCAGGTCCCGGTACGAGCGGAGCTCCTTGGCGGCGATCCAGGCGATGACCTCCTCGTGGGTCATCCCCAGGCACATGTCCCGCGCGTTGCGGTCCTTGAGCCTGAACATCTCGTCGCCGATAACCTGCCAGCGGCCCGACTGCTGCCAGATCTCCGCCGGCTGGAGGACCGGCAGCGTGACTTCCTGCCCGCCGATCCGGTTCATCTCTTCCCGGATGATCGCGTTGATCTTGTCCAGCACGCGCTGGCCCAGCGGCAGATAGACGTAGATGCCGGCCGCCAGCTGGCGCACCAGGCCCGCGCGCACCATGAGCTTGTGGCTGACGGCCTCGGCGTCGGCAGGGTCTTCCCGGAGGGTCGGGATGAGCGACCGGGTCCAGCGCACGGCGCTACGCTTTCTCGCGCTCGACGATCTGGTTGGGCCCGGGGACGCCCGGGCGGTACACGAGCCGCGCCACGGGCTTGCCGCCGAGGATGTGGGACTCGAGGATTTCCTGAAGATCCGATTCCTGGACGCTGCAGTACCAGACGTTCTCGGGATACACGACCATCATCGGCCCGTTGCCGCACTGGGAAAAGCAGCCCGACTTGTTGATCCGGATCTCCCGGTGCTTTCCGGCCTGGGATACGCCGGCGCGGAGGATCTTCACGTACTTCTCGGTGTCTCCCTGGGTGGGACAGGTCTCCCCGCCCGTGCACACAAACACGTGGATCTCATATTGACCCACGGTGCTAGTCCTGAACCTCGGGGCCCCGCGCGGCCTGCTTCTCGGCGATGAAGCGCTCGACTTCCTCCCAGAGCGCCTCGATGATCTGAGCCTCCGGCACCTTTCGGACGACCTCGCCCTTGCGGAAGATGAGCCCGATCCCTTTCCCTCCCGCCACGCCGATGTCGGCGGCGCGCGCCTCGCCGGGACCGTTTACTTCACACCCCATCACAGCGACGTGGACTTCCTCGGTCACGCCCTTCAACCGTTCCTCGGCGTCCCTGGCCAGCTTCACCAGGTCCACGTCGGCCCTGCCGCACGAGGGGCACGCGACGAACGTCAGCCCCTGCTTCCTGAGCCCCAGGGCCTTGAGGATCTCGATCCCCACCCGCACCTCTTCGACGGGGTCCGCCGCCAGGGAGACTCGGATGGTATCGCCGATCCCCTCGGCCAGCAGGGTCCCGAGCCCGACGGCGGACTTGATCGTGCCCGCGGTCGGCGTGCCGGCTTCGGTGACTCCCAGGTGGAAGGAATACTCCACCTGATCGGCCAGCATGCGGTAGGCCTCGATCATCATCGCGGGATCGGAGGCCTTGAGCGAGATCTTCATCTCCGGGTAGCCGCAGTCCTCGAGGATGCGAATGTGCCGCAGCGCGGACTCCACCATGCCCTGCGGCGTGGGGCCCCCGTACTTGGCGAGGAGGTCCTTCTCCAGCGACCCCGCGTTCACCCCGATCCTGACAGGGATCTTCCGCGCCTGGGCGAGCCGCACCACTTCCATCACGAACTGCTTGCCGCCAATGTTGCCGGGGTTGAGGCGCAGGCCGTCCACGCCCTGGTCGAGGGCGATCAGGGCCAGCTTGTAGTTGAAGTGGATGTCTGCCACCAGCGGGATCCGAATCTGCTTCCTGATCTCCCCGAGCTTTTCCGCCGCCTCCTTGACGGGCACGGCCACGCGGACGATGTCGCAGCCGGCGGCCTCGAGGGACCAGATCTGGAGCAGCGTCGCCTCGACGTCCCGCGTATCCGTCTTGGTCATGGACTGCACCGTGATCGGCGCGTCGCCGCCGATCTTGATGGAGCCCAGCTGGATCTGCCTCGTCTTGCGCCGTGGCGTCATTCGGCTGGCTCCTATTTGAAGAAGCGCAGGAAGTCGATGCGGGTCAAATCATTGTAGACGGCGAACACCATCAGGAGCAGCAGCAGGAAGAGCCCGACCTGCTGGGCCACTTCCCGCTTCCGAAGCGAGAGCGGACGGCCCAGGATCCCCTCGATGACGAAGAAGAACAGGTGCCCACCGTCCAGGATCGGCACCGGGAGCAGGTTCAGGAGCCCCAAGTTGACGCTGATCACCGCGGTGAAGAAGGCCAGGCTCATGAGCCCCTGCTTGGCCTGCTCTCCGGCCACCACGGCGATCTGGATCGGCCCGCCGATGGTGGAGGCCGGGAGCTGGCGCGTGACCAGCTTCCAGAGCCCCCGCGCCGTCAGCACCGTGATGTCCCAGGTCCGGGCGACGCCGTACCAGACAGCCTGGATGGGATTCGACCGGAGGTAGGACACGGCCGCAGGGCCGATGCCGATGCGGCCGATGTCGATCTCCTGGCCGGACGGGCCGCGCTCCTTGAAGCCCTGGGGGACAACCGACACGGTCAGCGACCGTCCCGCGCGCTCGATGGTGAGCTCCATCGGCTTGCCGGCGCGCTTGTGAATGGTCTCCGCCAGTTCGTCCCACGAGAGGACGGCGTTCCCGTCCACGGCCACCACGACGTCGCCCCCCCGAAGCCCGACCTTGGCGGCCGGATAGCCCGGCAGAATCTCGCCAATCCGCGCGGGGGCGAACGGCCCGGCCCCGATGTCCCACACCTCCCGCTCGTCCCCGAAGACGTCCCGCGCCTTGGTCCGAGCAGGCGTCAGGGCGACCCGCTGCTCACGGCCATCGCGGGAGAACGCGATCTGGCGCGTCTCACCGCCCGACGCCTGGATCGCGCCCAACAGATCTTCCCAGTTGGTCACGGGGACGCCGTCCACGGCCGTGACCCGGTCGCCGGTGCGGAGGCCGGCCTGAGCGGCGGGGCCATCGGCCTTGATCCGCCCGAGGGTGGAGGGCAGCACAGGGCGTCCCACGATCATGAACACGACCGCGAAGATCGCGGCGGCCAGGACGAAGTTCATCCCGGGGCCGGCGAACACGATCAGAAACCGCGCCGCGAGCGGCTTCAGCGAGAACGACTTGGCCGGGTCCACCGTGGCGGTTCCGCCGCCTTCCAGGGGGCTCTCCTCCCCCATCATCTTCACGTAGCCCCCCATGGGGACCGCGGAGAGGCAGTACTCCGTCTCTTTCCCCCGCCACCGCAGGAGGACCGGGCCGAAGCCGATCGAGAAGCGCTCCACCCCCACGCCCATCCAGCGGGCCACCACGAAATGGCCCAGCTCGTGGACGAGGATCAGGATCCCGATCACCACGACAAACGACAGGATGGTCGTCACAACCGCTCTACCTCCTCCTCAGCGCGCGCCGACCGCTGCGACCGCCTGCAGGCGGAGGATCTCGTCCGCCACCCACCGCCCCTCGCGGTCCACGGCCACGCATTCCTCGATGCTCGCGAGCTCCCGCGCCGGAACCCGATCGAGGGCCTCGGCGATCACCTCGGCGATCTGGGTGAACCGGAGGCGTCCCTCCAGAAACGCCGCGACGGCCACCTCGTTGGCCGCGTTCAGCACGACCGCCGCAGAACCTCCGCGGACCAGCGCCTGACGGGCCAACCGGAGGCACGGGAACTTCTCCGTGTCGGGCTCGTGGAAGGTGAGCTGACCCACCTCCATCAGGTTCAGCGCCGGCGCCGGGCAGGGCCGGCGCTCCGGGTACGTGAGGGCGTAGAGGATCGGGATGCCCATGTCGGCCACGCCGAGCTGGGCGAGGACCGAGCCGTCGATGTACTCCACCATGGAGTGGACGATGGACTGCGGGTGCACGACGACCTCGATCTGCTCGGGTCGGAGGTCGAAGAGCCACCGCGCCTCGATGATCTCGAGCCCTTTGTTCATCAGCGTGGCCGAATCCACGGTGATCTTCGCGCCCATCTTCCAGGTGGGGTGGTTCAGGGCGTCGGCGACGGTCACGTGGGCGAGCCCCTCGCGCGACAGCTGGCGGAAGGGGCCGCCGGAGGCCGTGAGCATGATGCGCCGCACCTCCGAGCGGTTGTGCCCCTGGAGGCACTGGAAGATGGCGCTGTGCTCGGAGTCCACTGGAAGGAGCGACACCCCGCGGGACCGCGCGGCCGCGGTCATCAGGTTGCCGGCCATCACGAGCGTTTCCTTGTTCGCCAGCGCGATGGTTCTTCCCGCCTCGATGGCCGCCATCGTCGGCAGCAGCCCCGCGCTCCCCACGAGGGCGGAGAGCACCACGTCCGCGTCGGTCTCCGCCGCCAGAGTCACGAGACCCTTCGGCCCGGCCAGCAGCTCCGGACGCGGATGCGGCAGGGCCCGAGCGAGAGCGTCCACGGCGTCGGCCTCCAGCAGGGCCACGGCCCTGGGCTTGTAGCGGAGGCAGAGCTCGGTCAGCAGCGGCACGTTGGAGCCGCGCGCCGCCAGCCCCTCGACGCCGAGGGCGTCGGGAAAGGCCGAGACCAGCTCCAGGGCTCTCCTGCCTACGGAGCCGGTCGCGCCGAGCAGCGTGATCCGTTTCATGGGGGCGTCAGGCCGCGATGAAGCGCGTGTAGTAAAAGAGCGCCGGCGTGTTGAACAGCAGGCTGTCCAGGCGATCCAGGATTCCGCCGTGCCCGGGGATCAGCGCCCCCGTGTCCTTGGTCCCGACGCTCCGCTTGAGCGCCGACTCCACCAGGTCGCCGAGCTGCCCGACCACCCCCAGCAGGAGGCCCGCGACCGCGGCGCGCCCGAGCCCGATCTCGGTGAAGAACCACACCTGCGCGACCACCGCCGCCAGCAGGGAAACCACGAGCTGGGCCGCGGCCCCTTCCACCGTCTTGCGCGGGCTGATGACCGGCGCGAGCTTCGCGCGTCCCAGCGTGGAGCCCACGACGTAGGCGGCCGTCTCGCCGAGCCACGTCACCCACACGAGGAGCAGGACCCAGTCGCTCCCGCCGGGCAGGTCCCGAAGCCAGAACCCGTACCCCAGGAGCCAGTTCACGTAGCAGATCCCGAACAGCGTGACGGCGACGGGCTCCCAGGCGATGCGCGCGCCGCGCGGGCGCCAGAGCGCCGACAGCAGGACTGCCAGCAGCACCGCCGTGAAGGCCACCCGCTCGGAGATGGGCAGGGCAAAGCTCGCGGTGACCGCCGTGCCCCCGACGAGCCCCAGCCAGCGGAAGGTGCGGACCCCGGCGCGTTCGAACATCCCCGTGAACTCCCACTGGGCCACGGCCGAGACCAGCACCACCGTGGCCCCGAACAACCACACCGGGCCCATCACGATCCCCACGAAGACCGGCAGGAGGACCACCGTGCTCAGGACGCGCTTGACGAGCGCGGCCCCGCGCGCCGGGGGCGCGGCGTCCACCGATCCGGGGACCGGCGCTTCCTGCGCCCGTTCCATCACACTTTGCCGAAGCGGCGGTCCCGGCGCTGATACTCGGCGACCGCCAGATAAAGATCCCGTGCGCCAAAATCGGGCCAGAGCGTCGGGGTAACCACCAGCTCGGTGTAGGCGATCTGCCAGAGGAGGAAGTTGGACACCCGCATCTCCCCGCTGGTTCGGATCAGGAGGTCGGGGTCGGGGACGCCCCGGGTGTAGAGAGCCTGCCCCACCCGCGCCTCGTCGATGTCCTCCGGGCGAAGCTCTCCCGCCTGCACCTGGCGCGCCAGCGCCCGCGCCGCATCCACGAGCTCGTCGCGCCCGCCGTAATTGAACGCCATGAACAAGGTCAACCCCGTATTCCCGGCGGTCGCGGCCACCGCGCGCTCGATCCCCTGCCTCACCGACGACGGAACCCCGTTGGGTCTCCCGATCACCCTGAGGCGGACGTTGTTGGCCTGGAGCTCGGGCAGCTCCTGGTCGATGGATCGCTCGAGCAGGGTCATGAGGGTGGTCACCTCGATCGACGGCCGGCTCCAGTTCTCCGAGGAGAACGCGTAGAGGGTGAGGAAGCGAATCCCCGCCTCGTGGGCGGCCCGGACCACGGCGCGCGCCGCCTTCACGCCCTCGCGGTGCCCCGCGACCCGGTTCAGGCCACGCTGGGTCGCCCACCGGCCGTTGCCGTCCATGATGATGGCCACGTGCTGCGGCAGGGGGAGCGCTTTGACGCGGGCCAAGAGCTCCGAGTCCTCGAGGGACGCGAGGTCGGCCACGGGCACGTTCGGCAGTCGGCGCACAGCCATCTTCCCGTATCGTATCAGAAGGTCAGAATCTCCTGCTCCTTCTTCTTGAGGAGCTCGTCCACCCGCTGGATGAACTTGTCGGTGATCTTCTGGGTCTGGTCCTGGCCCCGGCGCCCGTCGTCCTCGGAGATCTTCTTCTCCTTTTCCATCGTCTTGAGCTTCTTGTTGGCGTCGTGACGGATGTTGCGGATCGCGACGCGCGCGTCCTCGGCCAGCTTGCCCACGGCCTTGGCCAGCTGCTTGCGACGCTCCTCGTTCAAGGGAGGCATGACGAGGCGGATCACTTTGCCGTCGTTGGCCGGGGTGAGCCCCAGGTCGGATTTCATGATCGCCTTCTCGATGGCGGGCAGGAGGCTCGCGTCCCACGGCTGAATGAGGACCGTCTTCGGGTCCGGCACCGACAGGGAGGCTACCTGGGGGACCGGTGTCGGCGTGCCGTAGTAGTCCACCCGGATGCCTTCCAGCAGGCCGGTGCTGGCGCGCCCCGTCCGGACGCCCGCGAACTCCCGGCCCAGCGCGTCCAGGGCTCCCTGCATTCTCGTCTCAACCTCCTTGATGACCGCCTGCATAGCCCGTCACCCCCTGAGCGGCGGATTGTCGCCCGTGACCACGGAACCCACTGCCTCGCCGAGGACGATCCGCTTGATATTCCCGCGGCGAGTGAAATCGAAGATCACGATCGGAAGCTTGTTGTCCATGCAGAGCGAGATCGCCGTGGCGTCCATGATCTGGAGGCCGCGGTTCAGGACCTCGATGTAGCTGAGCCGCGGCAGCCGCTGGGCCCCCTTGTCCTTCTTCGGATCCGCCGAGTACACGCCGTCCACCTTGGTGGCCTTGAGGATCACCTCGGCGCCGATTTCCACGGCCCGGAGCGCGGCGGCGGTGTCGGTGGTGAAGAAAGGGTTGCCCGTCCCGGCCGCGAAGATCACGACGCGCGACTTCTCCAGGTGGCGCATCGCCCGGCGGCGGATGTAGGGCTCGGCGACCGCCCTCATCTCGATCGCCGAGAGGACCCGAGTTGGGATCCCCGTTTTTTCGATCGCGTCCTGAAGGGCCAGGGCGTTGATCACGGTGGCCAGCATCCCCATGTAATCGGCCGTGGCCCGCTCCATCCCCCCGACGCTGGCCGCGATGCCCCTGAAGATGTTCCCTCCCCCGATGACGATCGCGACCTGCGTCCCCAGGGCGGTCACGTCCTTGACTTCTTCGGCCAACCGGACGAGCACCTCGGGATCGATCCCGTAGCCCTGCTCACCAGCCAGGGCTTCGCCGGAAACCTTGAGGAGGATGCGCTTGTACACGGGCTCCACCGAGCCGCCCGGCTCAGCCGCCCTCGCCGACCTGGAAGCGGGAGAACCGGTGGACGACCACGCGCTCTCCCGTCTGGGCGGAAACCTGGGCCACCAGATCCTTCACCCGCGTCTTCCCCGCCGCGTCCTTGATGAAGGGCTGCTCCAAGAGGCACTGCTCGGCGAAGAACTTCTCGAGCTTTCCCTCGACGATCTTGTCCAGCACCTGGGGCGGCTTCTTCTGATCCGCCATCTGCTGCCGGTAGATCTCGCGCTCCTTCTCGAGGACCTCGCCCGGCACGTCCTCGCGCGACACGTAGGTCGGGTTGGCGGCCGCCACCTGCATGGTGAGGTCCTTCAGCAGCTGCTGGAATCCATCCGTCCGGGCGACGAAGTCGGTCTCGCAATCCATCTCCACCAGCACCCCGATCTTGCCGCCGGGGTGGATGTAGGCGCCCACGAGGCCTTCCCGCACCGTCCGGTGGGCCTTTTTCGCCGCGTCGGCCAGCCCCTTCTTCCGCAGGAATTCGACCGCCTTCTGGAGATCCCCCGGGGAGGCTTCGACCGCGGCCTTGCAATCCATCACGCCGGCCCCGGTGAGCTCCCGGAGCTTCTTGACCAGCTCTGCTTGGGACGCCATCGGTTCCAGTCCCCCTTTAGGATGTCGCTTCGGCCGCCGCGTCAACTGCCGCTTCGGCTTCTGTCAGCGCCTCGGCGGCACCTTCCTCGGGCTCTTCCTTGGCGAGCGTGCCCCGGCCCTCGAGGATGGCGTCCGCCAGCCGGGAGCTGATGAGCCGGACCGCCCGGATCGCGTCGTCGTTCCCCGGGATCGGGTAGTCGATGCCCGTGGGATCGCAGTTGGTGTCCACGATGGCCACGATGGGGATCGCCAGGCGTTGGGCTTCGGCCACCGCGATGCGTTCCTTCTTGGGATCGATGATGAACACGGCCGACGGCACCCGGTCCATGCCCTTGATGCCCACCAGGGCCTTCTCCAGCTTCTGCCGCTCGCGCTCGAGCCCGAGCACCTCCTTCTTGGGTAGCCGCTCGTACTCGCCGGTCTCCTGCATCTCGTCGAGCCGCTTGAGCCGCCCGATGGAACGGTTGATGGTGGCGAAATTGGTCAGGGTCCCGCCCAGCCAGCGCTGGTTCACGTAAAACATGCCGCAGCGGGAGGCCTCGTCGAAAACGGTCTCCTGGGCCTGCTTCTTGGTGCCCACGAACAGCACCGTGCCCCCGCCAGCGGCCAGCTCCCGGATGAAGGCGTAGGCCTCGCGGAACTTCTTCAGCGTTTTCTGGAGATCGATGATGTAAATGCCGTTGCGCTCCCCGAAGATGTATTTCTGCATCTTGGGGTTCCACCGCTTGGTCTGGTGGCCGAAGTGAACCCCGGCCTCCAGGAGCTCCTTCATCGTCACTGTCACAGCGTCCTCCTTCGGTTCGCCTCCGCCCCCCGACCCCTCGCCGGGGCACCGAATGTGGGTGGCGTGCTAGGTTCGGAGGGGGTCCCGCCCCCTCCTTGGATTAGGTTGTGTACTTCGCGTTGATGCGCACGTACTCCTCGGACAGATCGCAGGTCCAGACCTGGTCCTCTCCACCCCCGAGCCCCAGGTCGATCCGGATTGCGAACTCGGGGCGCGCCATGATCTCGCGCACCCGGTCCAGCCGGGCGCCCTGGCGGAACTGGCCTGCCGCCACGACGACTTCGTCGTCGAACGAGATGCCGACCCGGTCGGCCCGGACGGCGGCGGCCGATTTCCCGAGCGCCATCATGATCCGCCCCCAGTTGGGATCCTGCCCGTTGATCGCCGTCTTGACCAGGAGCGAATTGGCAACGGAGCGCGCCGCCAGCCGGGCGTCACGGCGGCTCCGCGCGCCCCGCACCTGAATCGTCACGAGCTTTGTGGCTCCCTCCCCATCCTTCACCAGCATCTTCGCCAGCCGCTCGGTGATCGCCTCCAGCCCGCGCGCGAACTGCCGAAGCCCCCGGCCGCCTTTCTCGAGCACCTGATTCTCGGCCAGCCCGTTGGCGAGAATTGCCACGGTGTCGCTCGTGGACATGTCGCCATCCACCGTGATCCGGTTGAAGCTGCCCGCCACCGCGCGGCGAAGGGCCGCGTCGAGCGCGTCGCGAGCAACCACGGCGTCGGTGGCCATGAAGCAGAACATCGTCGCCATGTGGGGCTCGATCATCCCGACGCCCTTGGCGATCCCCCCGAGCGTCACCGGGCGGCCCCCGACGTCCACGCGCAGCGCCGCCTCCTTCGGCCCCGTGTCGGTGGTCAGGATCCCTTCCGCCGCGCTCCGCCCCCCCTGCGGCGAAAGCGCCTTGGCGAGCTTGGGCAGGCCGGCCCGGATCTTGTCCATTGGGAGCGGCCGGCCGATGACGCCGGTGGAGGCCACCAGGACGTGGCGCGCGGGGATCTTCAGCAGCTCGCCGACGCTGGCGGTCATCTCGCGGGCGTCGCGGAGGCCCTGCTCGCCGGTGCAGACGTTGGAGCATCCGCTGGAGGCGACGATGGCCTGGATCGTCCCCTCCTTCATGTGCTCCATGGAGACCTGGACGGGCGCGCCCTTCACCTGATTCGCCGTGAAGACCGCCGCGGCCCGCGCCGCGCTGGAGGAATAGATGAGGGCCAGGTCCTTCTTCCCGCTGGCCTTGATCCCGCAGTGGATACCGGACGCGAGAATCCCGGGGACCGCCGTGATGCCACCCTGGAGCCACTCGAGCGCAGGCATCAGGGGTACACCGGAGGCGCTTCGAGCCCCGCCCGCTCGTCCCACCCGAACATCAGGTTGAGGTTCTGCACCCCGTTGGCCGCGCCCCCCTTGCCGAGGTTGTCGATGGCCGACAGGCACACCGCGCGCTGCGTGCGAGGATCCGCCACGACCGCCACGTCGCAGAAGTTCGAGGCCGCGACGGCGCGGGTGGTCGGCAGCCTCCCCTCCGGCAGCACCCGGACGAACGGCTCCCCCGCGTAGACCTCCCGGTAGCACGCGAGAAGATCCGCCGTGGTCGCACCCTTGGCCAGGGGCACCGAGGCGGTGGTGAAGAGCCCGCGGTTCAGCGGGATCAGGTGTGGCGTGAAGGCGACCGTCAGGGACCGACCGGCCAGCCCGGAGAGTTCCTGCTCGATCTCCGGCGTGTGGCGGTGGACGGCCACCCCGTAGGCCTGCAGGTTTTCGTTGGCCTCCGTGTAAAGGTACATGGGGTCCACCTTCCGCCCCTGTGCTCCCGCCCCGGTGACCCCCGACTTGCCGTCGATGACGATCCCTTCTCCCCGGGCCAATCCCGCCCTGAGCAGCGGCCCGATGGCCAGGACCGCTCCGACCGGATAGCAGCCGGGATTGGCCACGACGGACGCCGACGCGATCACCTTCCGATGGAGCTCGGGCAGACCGTACACCGCCGCGGCCAGGCCGTCGGCGTCGGCGTGAGGCGTCTTGTACCACGTGGCGTAGGCCCCCGCATCCTTGAGCCGGTAGTCGGCGGACAGGTCGATGACCTTGCGGCCATGACGGCGGAGCACGGGGACTGCCTTCTGGGACTCCATGTGGGGCAGCGCGAGGAACACGCACTCGACGGCCCGGGCCAGCCTCTCCGGGTCGAGCGCATCAAAGGTGAGCAACGTCAGTCCCCGGAGGTGGGGGTAGAGACTGTCAAGGGGCTCGCCGGACAGGCGCTCGGAGGTGACCGCGACGAGCTCGACATGGGGATGGACGAGGAGCAGGCGCAGAAGCTCGGCGCCCATGTACCCGCTGGCGCCCGCCACGGCGACCTTGACCTTCATCCGCCGTCCAGACGCGGGGCTAGCGCTTCGAATACTGGAATTTCTGCCGGGCGCCGGGCTGGCCGTACTTCTTCCTCTCCCGCATCCGCGGATCGCGGGTGAGGAGGCCGGCCTTCTTCAGCGGCAGCCGCAGCTTGTCGTCGAACGCCAGGAGTGCCCGCGCGATCCCGTGCCGGACGGCGCCGGCCTGACCCGCGGGGCCGCCTCCTCCCACGTTCACCAGAACATCCACCTGGCCCAGCACGTTGGCAATCTGGAGCGGCTGGCAGATGATCATGCGCAGGGTTTCACGGGGAAAGTAGTTTTCGAACGCGCGGCGATTCACCGTGATGGCCCCAGCGCCCGGCCGGAGCCAGACCCGGGCCACGGACGTCTTCCGCCGGCCGGTGCCGTAGAATTTCGTCGCTTCAGCCATGTCGCTCCTTCAGTGGCTCGGGTTTCTGGGACGCGTGGGGGTGCTCCGGCCCGCGGTACACCTTCAGTTTCTTGGCCATGGCCCGACCGAGACGGCCCTTCGGAAGCATGCCCTGGACCGCCCACTCGATGACCCGCTCGGGATGAGTCTGGAGCATCCTCTGGGCGCTGACCTCCCGCAGACCGCCGATGTAGCCCGTGTGCCAGCGGTAAATCTTATCCGTCAGCTTGCGCCCGGTCAGGTGTACCCTCTCGGCGTTCACCACGACCACGTGATCCCCCACGTCCAGGTGGGGGGCGAAGGTCGGCTTGTGCTTGCCCCGGAGAATCGTGGCGACCCGGGTTGCCAGGCGTCCCAGCACCTTCCCGTCGGCGTCCACCAGGTACCACTTCCGGGCGATCGTATCGACCTTCGGCTGCGTTGTGGCCATGCTCCCCTTCCTTGAAAAAGTCGCAACCACATACATTAAGGGAAACTACCTAAACTGTCAAGCAAAAGCCCTACTTCGCGGTCTTGCCGGGCCAGGGGCAGAGCACCCGGACCGGACAGGTGGGACAGGCCGGCGTCCGGGCCATACACACCCGGCGGCCGTGCGTCGTGAGGAGATGGGTGAAAGACGTCCACTTGGGCTTGGGGATCACCTGAGAGAGCTGGTCGTGCACCTTTTCCGGGTCGTCCGACTTGGCGAGCCCCAGCCGCTGGGACACGCGGAAGACGTGGGTGTCCACCGCGATCGCCGGCTGGCCGTAGGCGTTGCCCAGGACCACGTTGGCCGTCTTCCTGCCGACCCCCGGCAGCGCCGTCAGCTCCGGGAGCGTTCGCGGCACGGTTCCGCCGTGGTTGGCCACCAGTTCCTTCGCCATGCCGATGACCGCTCGGGCCTTGGCCCTGTAGAACCCCGTGGAGTGAATCTCCCGCTCCAGGGTGGCCGGGTCGGCCTTCGCGTAGTCGCCCGCGCTCGTGTACTTCTTGAACAGGATCCGCGTCACCTGGTTCACCCGCTCGTCGGTGCACTGGGCCGCCAGGATCGTGGCCACCAGAAGTTCCAGCGGGGTGGAGAACTCGAGCGCGATCTCGGCGTCGGGATGCGCCCGCTCCAGGGCCCGGATGATTGAGCGGCCCCGCGCCTTCTTTTTCTCGAGCGACTCAGCCATGCTTTTTCTCCCTATCGAGTCCCGATGACGATGCGGTGGGGCTCGACGCGGATCTGGCCCAGCTCCACGGCCACGGGCAGCCGCGCCAGGCGCGGCGTGGGGTCGTAGTGGCGGAAGACCCAGTGGACGAGCAGCGGCGGCAGCGGGATGCCGCCGAGGCTCACCCGCTCGGCGTGGACCGTGAGCGGCGCGCCGCCCGTTCCGTTGGACAGCCTCAGCCGGCCGGCCAGGTCCGGCCCGCGCAGGGCCAGCGCCACGCTAACGGCGCCGTCCTCCAGCCCAACCGTCAGCCCGCCGAACCGCCGGAACCCCGCCAGAAACGCGCGGAGATCCTCCTCAGTGACGACGAGGTGCTCGATGCGCATCTTCTCCACGGCGAGCAGCTCGATCTCTCCCGACGCCGCCAGGCGGTGAGGGTTGACCAGGACCCCCTCGAGGCTCACGCGGATCTCCTGGAGGCGGAGCTGGGCCCCCCTCCGCGCGAACTCCGCCACCCGGGCGCTTCGGGCTTCCAGCCGCAGCCGGCGGATCTCTCCGCGGAGGAGCGCCTGGGGATCGATCGAGAGGTCCACCCTCAACTGGTCGAGGTCCCGAGCATATGGACCCAGGAAGGGGACGATGCTCTCCTCGAAGCGGCGGACCACCTCGGACGGACTCGCCCCCGCCACGGGTGTCAGGCGGCGCTGCCGCACGCTGGCCTGGCTGCCGTCGGGGAGCGGCCCCTCCCAGATCACGGGAAACGCCCGCTCGAAGGCGGGGTCGCCCCGGGCGAGGCGCTCCATAATACGCTGAGCCTTGGCGATGGAGAAGGCCGGCCCCTGATTGCCCGTCTTCAGGATGATGAATTCAACTCCGAGCGGGTACTCGTCCCAGGCCCGCGTCACCGTGAGCGGCAGCCCATCCCGCGCCGCGTAGTAGCGGAAGTTGGAGGCCGAGAAGAAGCTGTAGTTGGGCACCACGCTCACTGTGGCCGGCCGGCTGCCGGCCTCACGAAGGATCACCTGCAGGATCTCGCGCTGGGGCCACATCGTCGGCGACGGCGGGAACGCGTACACGGCAGGGACACCGAGCGCCGTCCACCGCGCCAGCCGGGGGACACCGAACGCCGCCGCGCTCACCTGGAGGACGGCGACGCCGATGAGGGCCAGGGTGAGGGCGCGGCGGAGGGCGGGGGCGAAGGCGCGAAGACCGGCCGAGGCGATGAGGGCGGCGGCGGGCAGGATAGGGAGCACGTAGCGCAGATCCTTGTTCCGGATGGCGAGGAAGACGCCGAAGGGGAGCAGCGACGCGCTCCACAGGAGGCCGCGCGCAGCAGGCTCGCGGACCAGGGCGACCAGACCCCAGGCAAAGAGCAGCCCCGCCAGGAGGCCGAACATCGGCAGGAGCGCCCGCGGGTAGAAGAGCAGGGAGAACGCGGTGAGCGGCTCGGGCTGCCCCGCCTCGGCCGCCAGGCGGAAGGCGCGGTTGGCCATCTGGAGCGGCAGGCCGAAGAGCCGCGGGCCGTACCAGGGAAGGCTCAGCGCGCCGCCCAGGACGAGCGCGAGGCCCAGGTTCGCGAGCCGCCGCCGGCGGTCAGAGGCCCGCGCGGCGCGCCAGGCCGAGAGGGCGACGGGCGGGAGGATGTAGATCGCGAACGGCGGCTTGACCAGCATGCCGAGGGCGAGGGTCACGCCCAGGATCAGGGACCACGATCGCCGGGAGAACGCGTTGGTCCGGGCGAGCTCGAGGAGGGTGACGATGACCATCGCGGCCAGCGGCAGATCGAGCTGGAAATTGGTGGTGGAATACACCACGAACGGGGCGGTGCCGAAGATCAGCGCCGCCACGAGCCCGCTTGGCGCGTCGAACAGCCGCCGCCCGAGGAGAAAGAGGGCCAGGAGCCCCGCTCCCAGGAAGGCGAGCATGACGGACTGGGAGACGAGCGGGGTCCCGGGGAACACCCGGTAGAGAAGCCCGGCGGCGCAGGGGACGACCGGCGGGTAGAAGGCCGACATCTCGACGATCTCCCGGAATCGGTCGCGGCCCGGCTCCGACAAGATCCGCTGGCAGTGGACGGCGCGCTCGAGGTGGTTGGCGTGGTCCCACACCGGCGGGCGTCGGTCCAGGGACACCCAGATCGTCGCCACGAGGACCAGACTGCCGAAGAGGCCGGCGAGCAGGACCCACCACCCGAATCGCTCGTTGTCGCTCCCGTCGAAATCGGCTATGGTGTCACCCTCCCATGAGTGCCTGGGTCTGCCTGCTGTGTGAGTGCGCCACCCCCACCGACCACCTCTACACCTTCGGCGCCCGCACCGTCGAGCGCTGCCGCCGGTGCGGTCTCGAATTCCTCCATCCCCAGCCGGGCCCCGCCGAGCTCGGCGCGCTCTACGACGCGCGCTACTTCGCGAGCAGCGCGTCCGCCGCCCACGGCTACGAACGCTACGAGGCCGACGAGCCCAACCTGCGGAAGACGTTCCGGCGCCGGCTGCGCCGGCTGAGCACCCGCATTTCCCCCTCCGCACCCCGCCGCCTTCTCGACGTCGGCTGCGCCCTCGGCTATTCTCTCGCCGTGGCCGCAGAGAGCGGGTGGGACGCGGCGGGAGTGGAGATGTCGGCATGGGCCGCGGCGGAAGCTCGGCGGCGCTTCGGCCTCGATGTCCGCCGGGGGAGCCTCAGCTCGGTGGACTTTCCGCCGGCGACGTTCGATCTCATCACCCTGTGGGACGTGCTGGAACACCTTGCCGATCCCCGGGAGGCGCTGCGGCGGTGCCACGAACTCCTGAAGCCCAACGGTCACCTGGCCCTGACCACCCCGAACACGGCGGGGCTCTTGCGCCGAGTGACCGGGCGTCGCTGGGTCGAATACAAGATTCCCGAGCACCTCTACTTCTTCGACCCCACCACGATCCACACCCTGCTGGAGAAATCCGGGTTCCACCCCCTGTCCATCCGCTCCGAAGGGAAGTACGTGGGCGTCGCCTTCCTTCTGAAACGCCTGGCCGAGGCGAATCCGCTGCTCGCCCCCCTGCGCGCCCTGGCGACGCTGCCTCGGCTCCGGCGCCTGTCGCTCTACGTCAACGCGACCAACACGATGCTGGTGGTCGCCCGCAAGGCCTGAAGGGCCGCTCACCTCGGGAACCGGGCGAGGAACCCGCCGATCCGCCGCAGCCCTTCCTGGATCCGGGCGACGGCGCTCGCGTAGGAGAAGCGGAGGTAGCCCTCCGCATTCCGGCCGAAGTCGATGCCCGGGGTGACGCCGACGTGAGCGCCCTCGAGGATCTGGAAGGCGAACTTGTAGGAGTCCCGCGTGAACCGCTTGGCGTTCGCCAGCACGTAGAAGGCGCCCGTGGGCTCGGAGCCGACGCCCAGCCCGATCGCGCGGAGGCCCGCGATCATCGCCCGGCGCCGCTCGTCGAAGATCTTCCGGAAGCGGGCCGCGTCCTCCGCCGCCTCCTTGAGCGCCGCCACCCCCGCCCACTGGACGAACTCGTTGGTCGAGATGAAGAAGTTCTGGTAGGTCTTCTGCAGCGTGCGCATGAACGGCCGGGGGGCGATCAGGTAGCCCAGCCGCCACCCGGTCATGGCGAAGGCCTTGGAAAACCCGTTCAGCACGAACGCGTGATCTGTGAACTCGAGGATCGAGTGCTCTTTCCCCTCGTAGGTGAGCCCGTGATAGATCTCGTCGGACACGACCCACGGGCCCAGCTCGGCCACCCGGGCCATCCGGTCGGCGGAGAGCAGCGTCCCCGTGGGATTGGCCGGGGAGTTGACGAGGATCGCCTTGACCCGCGCCGAGAGCCGCTCGCGGATGGCCTCGGGCCGGTACTGGAAGCCGTCCTCCTCCTCCACGTTGACGTAGACGGGCGTTGCCTCGGCGTAGCGGACGAAGTTGGGGTAGCAGGCGTAATGCGGATCCGACAGGATCACCCCGTCGCCGGGGTCCAGCAGCAGCATGAACAGGAGCAGCATGGCCGGCGACGTCCCGGCGGTCACCAGGATCTGGTCCGGGGACACCTCGACGCCGTAGCGGTCTCGATAGTGCTCGGCGATCGCCTCCCGCAGCGGCAGGATCCCCAGGCTGTGGGTGTACTTCGTCCGCCCGTCCTTGATCGCCCTCTGCGCGGCCTCCTGGATCACTGAGGGGGTCT
>LDXP01000004.1:17881-33529 GCA_001443385.1 Candidatus Rokubacteria bacterium CSP1-6 | reverse complement strand
CGTCCTGCGGCTCGCACTGCCCCGCTCATCGCCCCTTGTCCCCTGGAGGAATGCGCGAGCGAAGGCGAGCCTCCTCTGCGGGCACCCGCGCCACTTTATGTGGCGCGGGTCGCGTGATGGCGGCGCGCGCTGCGAGAATCTGCCAGAGCATCCGCGGGCCGTCGGCGAGCACCTGGACCTTGCTCCCCGGCTGATCGGCCCAGTTGATGGCCACTTCGGCGATCCGGTAGCCGCGGCGCTGGGCCAGGAGCAGCAGCTCCACATCGAAGCCGTACCCGTCGGTCCGGATCGCGCGGAAGAGGTGCTCCGCCGCCGCCGCCCTGAAGCACTTGAACCCGCATTGCGAGTCCGCGATGCCCTGCAGCCCCAGCCGGGCCACGAGCCAGTTGAACAGGCGTCCGGCCCACACCCGGTGGACGCGGGCCTGCACCGACACCGCGGGGTCCGCCAGCGCTCGCGACCCGATGACGATGTCGGCGCCGGCCTCGAGGGCCGGCTCCAGGCGCTTGAGCTCCACGATGGGCGTCGCGCCGTCGGCGTCGGCGAAGAGCCGGAACGCACCCCGGGCGTTCGCCATTCCGACCCTGACCGCATGGCCCTTCCCGCGGTTCTGGGGAAGCGCGATCAGCCGGAGGCGGGGGTGGGCAGCCTCGAGCTCCCGCACCCGCTCCCGCGTGGCGTCGCGGCTCCCGTCGTCCACTACGATGACCTCGTAGGGCTTCCCCCGCTCCTCGAAAAAGGCAACGACCTCCCGCAGGTAGGCCGGCAGGCGCTCGGCCTCGTCGTATGCCGGGATGATCACCGACCAGACGATCGATCCGTTTCCTTCCATGGCGGGCGGGCTGGGCGGGTCAGAAGGTCCCGGGGATGTCCACGCGGCGGCGGCGCAGGGCCACGCCGGTCTGCTGGGCGGCGCGGGCGACTGCCCGCGCCACGGCGGGCACGACCTTCTTGTTGAAGACGCTCGGGATGATGTACTCGGGCGTCAGCTCGTCCGGCCGCACGCACTCGGCGATGGCCCGCGCCGCGGCGATCTTCATCTCGTCGTTGACGAGCCGCGCCCGGCAGTCGAGCAGGCCGCGGAATAAGCCCGGGAAGCACAGCACGTTGTTGATCTGGTTCGGATAGTCCGACCGGCCGGTGGCCATGACCGCCACGTGCCTCCCGGCGGCCTCGGGCTGGATCTCCGGCACCGGGTTGGCCATGGCGAACACGATGGGGCGCTTGGCCATGCTCCGGACGTCCTTCACCGTCAGCACGCCCGGGACCGAGAGGCCGATGAAGACGTCCGCCCCCTGCACGGCATCCGACAGCTTCCCCCGGAGATTCCGCGGGTTCGTCGCCCCGGCCACCCAGCGCTTCATGAAGTCCATCCCGACCCCGCGCCCGCGGTAGAGCGTGCCGTGCTCGTCCACGCCGATGATCTGCCGCACTCCGACGGAGAGCAGGATCTTGATCGTGGCCGTCCCCGCCGCCCCGACGCCGCAGACGACCACCCGGACCCTCTTCGGATGTTTCTTGACGAGGCGGAGGGCGTTCAGGAGCGCGGCCAGGACGACCACCGCCGTCCCGTGCTGGTCGTCGTGGAACACGGGCAGGTCCAGCTCCTTCCGGAGCCGCTCCTCCACCTCGAAGCAGCGGGGCGCGGAAATGTCCTCCAGGTTGATCCCGCCGAAGGTGGGCGCGATGAGCTTCACGGTCTCCACGATTTTGTCGGGGTCCTTGGTCGCCAGGCAGATGGGGAATGCGTCCACCCCGGCGAGCTCCTTGAACAGCATCGCCTTGCCTTCCATCACGGGCAGGGCGGCCTCCGGGCCGATGTCGCCCAGCCCGAGCACCGCGCTCCCGTCCGTGACCACCGCGACCGAGTTCTGCTTGATGGTCAGCGTGAAGGCCCGCTGGCGGTCCTCCCGGATGGCGAGGCAGACGCGGGCCACCCCGGGCGTGTACGCCATCGAGAGGTCGTCGCGCGTCCGGATGGGAACCTTGTTGCGCACCTCGATCTTGCCCCCCAGGTGCATCAGAAAGGTCCGGTCCGAGACGTTGACCACCCGCACGCCGGCGACGCCGCGCAAGCGCGTGACGATCTCGTGACCGTGGTCACTGTCGCGGCAGTTGATCGTGAGGTCGCGGATCACCCGGTCGTGGGTCGTCTCGACGAGGTCCACGGCCCCGATGTCGCCCCCGGCGGCGCCGATGGCGGAGGTGACGCGGCCGAGCATCCCCGGGCGCTGCCGGATCTCCAGGCGGACCGTCAGGCTGTAGCTGGCGCTCGGCGCGGTCGGCACGGCTGCTATCTGCGGCCCCGCCACTGGACCGCCCCCTTCCCCTCCTGGGCCTCCTGGTAGCGGGCCAGGACGAAGAGGAGATCCGCCAGGCGGTTAAGGTACTTCAGGACCTCCGCATTGTCGAGGAGCCCCGCCTCCCGCAGCTCGACGACGCGCCGCTCGGCGCGCCGCAGCACGGCCCGGGCCCAGTCGAGGAGGGCGGGAATGTAGGAAGAGGAGCCGGGGATGATGAAGGCCCGCGGCAGCTCGATCTTTGCCAGGCGCTCGTCGATCAACGATTCCAGCCGGGCGGTGTGCGCCGGCGTGATCTGCGCGACCGACAGCCGCGGGCGGTCCTCCGGCGCCGTCGCCAGCTCCGCCCCCAGCAGGAACAGATCCTCCTGGATCGAGTGGATGACGGCCTGGAGGTCGGGGTTGTCCGCCGCAGCGCGAGCCACGCCCAGGATCGCGCAGACCTCGTCCAGCGTGCCGAAGGCCTCCGGCCGCGGGTCGGACTTCGAGATCCGCTGGCCGCCAAACAGGCTGGTCTGCCCTTCGTCGCCCTTCTTCGTGTAAATCTTCACCATATGAGGCATTTTGACGATAAATCCCCGTCTCCGTCACTGTCAACCAGATTCGCCCCGTTGACCGCGTCCGGCCCGCGTGGTATCAGGGGGACGCGCCATGGTCCCGGGCATCCTGCTTTTCGTCCTCCTCCTCGTTCCGACCAGCGCCGATGGGGAGCCGAAATCGTACGCTGTCGTCGCCGGAAAAAGCCGGGCGACGTTCGACGCGACCTATCCTCTCGGCGATTTCTCGGGCGCCACCGAGGCGGTCACGGGACAGCTCCGGCTGGATCCCGCCAACATCCCCCTCGGCGTTGCCGGCAGTGTGACGGCCAACCCCACCGGGCTCCGGACGGACAACGCCCGACGCGACAGCGACCTCAGGAAGACGCTCGAAACTGATCGGTATGGCGAGATCCGCTTCAGCGCCGAGGAGGTGAAGAGCTCCTTCCCCTCCCTGGCCGAGCATGCCGACGTCATCCTCCGGATCAGCGGAGTGCTGCGCATTCGCGGCGTCGAGCGCCCCACGACGTGGACGGCGCGCGCGCGCCTCGAGGGGGGAATGATCTGGGTGCGTGGCGAGACCGATCTCAAGCTGACCGACTTCGGGATCACGCCTCCGAAGCGGTTCTTCCTGGCGGTGGGCGACGGGGTACGGGCCGGCTTCGACCTGCGGCTCGCCCCCGCGGAGTGACGGCGGCGGCCTCAGGCGAACTGACTCAGGGCCCGACGCAGCAGGTCCAGGGTCAGCGTGGCCGTCCGGATTTTCATCGAGGGGAGGTCCCCTCCGAAGCGGTACTCCCGGCTCTCGAAGCGCCCATCGAACGCCACGGCCAGCCCGACCACGGTGACCGGGGGCTCGGAGCCGGGGTCGTCCTGGAACACGGTCGCGGCGCCGATCCGGACGCCGTGCCACTCCCTCACCCGCACGGCGAGAAGCCGCGCCCTGGCCTCCGGACCGGAATCGTTCGGGAAGTCGGCGCCCAACCGGGCGGCGCCGTCCGCGCCCCCCAGGACGACCCCGCCGGCAAACCCCTCACCGATCCCCGCGGCCAGGCGCTCGGCGACCACCCCTCCGCTCCCCGACTCGGCCACCGCCACGCGGGCCCCCACGCGCCGCGCCTGGGCGGAGATGACGCTCTCCAGCGTCTCGCTGTCAGCCCCGAAGATCAGATCCACGAGCCGCTCCCTGATCTGCGCCTCCACGGGCTCGATCAGCCGCCGGGCGGTCTCGGCGTCGGATCCCTTGGCGGCGATCCGGACATCCACCTGACCCAGGTGGGCCAGGGTGCCGATGGTCGGGTTCCGTCCCTTCTCCATGAAGTCCGCCAGGAGCTCGCCGATCCGGCTCTCCCCCAGCCCGACCACCTTCAGCACCCTGAGGCGGATCTCGCCCTTGAGCCCGTAGCGCTCGCGGAGGTAGGGCAGGACGCGCGTCACGAGCAGATGCTCCATCTCCCGGGGAACTCCCGGCAGGGTGATGACGCACCGCTCCCCGACTTCGACGACGAAGGCCGGCGCGGTGCCCACGGGATTCTCGATGGGGATGGCCCCGCGCGGGATGAAGGCCTGGCGGCGGTTGGAGGGGGAAAGTTTGAAGCCCCGGGCCCGGAAGAAGGCCTCGATCTGCGCCATGAGGTGCTCGGAGAATTCGAGCTCCCGGCCGGTCGCCGCCGCCACGGCCTCGCGGGTCACGTCGTCGGCGGTCGGGCCGATGCCCCCCGTCGTGATGACGACCTCGGAGCGCGCCAGGGCCTGGCAGAGCACGGCGGTGAGGCGGTTCAGGTTATCCCCGACCGTGGTCTTGTAATAGAGATCGAGCCCGATGGCGGCCAAGTGGCGGCCGATGACCGCGGAGTTGGTGTCCACGATCTGGCCGAGCAGGAGCTCCGACCCGACGCTGACGATTTCAGCCTGCATGGACGCCCCATTATAGACCACCTGTGAATACCCAGGGGGATCCCGGCGTCATTAGCATAAGGAACGGATAGCCGGGCCAAACTGTTTCCCTGATTGAGGGGGAGTACTGAATCCCCAGAGGCCGAAAAACCCTCTAAATATCGGGTTCCCAGCCACCATGACTTTCAGAGAATCGATTGAAGAGAACGTGGGCACTGCCTTCGCCCCTGGGGCCGAGGCTCCCCCTCCCCGGCTCGCCTCGGAGCCGGAGGAAGCGGGGGTGACCGCGGGCGAGGAGGCAGCGCCGGCCCATATCGCGGATCCGGTCCGCCTGTACCTCAAGGAAATCGGCAAGGTCCGTCTTCTAACCTCCCAGCAGGAAGTCGAAATCGGTCAGCGGATCGAGAGGGGGCAGACCCATCTGCGAAGGGCCCTTGCGGGGATCCCGTGGGCGGTCCGGGCGCTCCTCGATCTGGCGGACCGCGTGCGGCGGCAGCAGGTGCCTGTCGAGGCGCTGATCCTGCTGCCCGAGGGAGGCGAGCCCAGCGCGGACGAGGTCAAGCCGCTCCTGACCGCCTTCGCCAGGATCCGGCGGCTCGAGCGGGAGACGGCTCGGCTCGACGCCTCGCTCAGAGATCGCCGCCGCTCCAAGAGCACCCGAGCTACCTACCGGCGCTGGATCGCTCACAACCGGGAGCAGATCCAGCGAATCGTCGGCGGGCTGCCCCTCAAGCCGTCCGTCGCGGACAACCTGGTGGCCGAGCTCCGCAAGCATACGGCCCGCACCCCCGGCAGCACGACGGCGCTGGGGCTGCCGCGTCGCGAGCTGCTCGGGCGGATGCGCGAGGTCGCCGAGCACGACCGGGTCGTCCGCCAGGCCAAGCGCGAGCTGATGGAGGCCAACCTCCGCCTCGTCGTCTCGGTGGCCAAGCGCTATCTGGGAAGCGACCTCTCCCTGCTGGACCTGATCCAGGAGGGCAACCTGGGTCTGATGAAGGCGGTGGATCGCTTCCAGTACCGCCGCGGGTTCAAGTTCTCCACCTATGCGACCTGGTGGATCCGCCAGACCATCAGCCGCGCGATCGCCGACCATTCGCGCACGATCCGGATCCCGGTCCACATGGTGGAGGCGCTGAACCGGATCTCTCGGGTGGGGCGGAACCTGGCCAGCGAGCTGGGCCGCGAGCCCACGCCCGAGGAACTGGCCCGGCGGGCCGGGGTCCCGGCCCGGAAGGTGCGGCTCATCCTGGAGTCCTCGCGGAAGCCGCTGTCGCTCGAGACGCCCATCGGCGAGGACTCCCAGCTCGGGGACTTCCTGGAGGACAAGACCGAAGCCTCGCCCAACGAGTCGCTCCTGACCCGGGACCTCGAGGTCCAGGTAGAGCGGGCGCTGGCCATGCTCTCCCCGAAGGAGCGGGAGATCCTGCGGCTCCGCTTCGGGATCGGCGCCGACGGCGAGCACACGCTGGAGGAAGTGGGCGAGCGCTTCAGGGTAACGCGCGAGCGCATCCGCCAGATCGAGGCCAAGGCGCTCCGGAAGCTACGACACCCGCTGCGCGGGCGGGTGCTCAAGACCTTCGTCGACAACTAAAGGCCGGGGCCCGGGCAGAAAAATGCCCCGGGGCTCGGAATGCTTCTCGACATCCGCCGGCCGTCAACCTTTCGAGATCGTTCACCGGGGGGCCTGGCCTCCCAGACCCGCCCTCCCAACCTCGACCGACCGTTGGCCAGCCTCTGCCGGCAACCCCGAGCTTCCCCAGGGCACTTCCCACGCTATGCCGGGGCCCAACCCCTGTCAAGCCCCCAAAACGCCCCCCTCCAGATGGACTACACGGGCATCACCCCGTGCTTCTTCCAGGGGCGCTCGATCTTCTTGGTCTGCGCCATCTCCAGGGCCCGGATCACGACCGGCCGGGTCTCGCGCGGGTCGATGATGTCGTCGACGAACGCCCCGCCCGCGGCGACGTAGGGGTTGATGAGCTTCCTGAACTCCTCCACGCGGCGCGCCCGCTCCTCGTCGGGGGACGGCGCGGCGGCGATCTCCTTGCGGAAGATGATGTTGGTCCCACCCTCGGGCCCCATGACGCTGATCTCCGCCGTCGGCCAGGCGACGATCAGGTCGGGCTCGTAGGCCTTCCCGCACATCACGAAGTACCCCGCCCCGTACGCCTTGCGGACGACCACCGTGACCTTGGGCACGGTGGCCTCGCTGACGGCATAGAGCATCTTCGCGCCGTGGCGGATGATCCCCTCCTTCTCGACCTTCGACCCCACCAGGAAGCCGGGAACGTCCTGGAGGAAGACGAGGGGGATGTTGAAGGCGTCGCAGAGCATGATGAAGCGCGCCGCCTTGTCGGCCGAGTTGATGTCCAGCGCGCCGCCGAGCACCATGGGCTGGTTCGCGAGGATCCCCACCGACCGGCCGCCCATCCGGGCGAGCCCCACGATCAGGTTCTTCGCCCACCCCGGCTTGAGCTCAAAGAAGCGGCCGCCGTCCACGATGTGATGGATGACCTTCTTCATGTCGTAGGCCCGGCGGGGGCTGTCGGGGACGAGGGTCAGCAGCTCCTCGTCCATCCGGTCCTCGGGGTCCTCCGACGCCACGAGCGGCGGCTTTTCGAGGTTGGACTGGGGAAAGTACGACAGGTAGTCCTTGATGACCTGGATGCACGCCTTGTCGTCCGCCACCTCGAGATCCGCCACTCCCGAGATCTCGCAGTGGATCTTGGAGCCCCCCAGCTCCTCGGGCGTGATGTCCTCGCCCACCACGGCCTTGACGAGCGGCGGCCCACCGAGGGCCATGTGGCTCGTCCCCTTCACCATCGGCACGAAGTCGGCGAGCGCCGGAATATACGCGGTCCCCGCGGCCCCGGGGCCCATCATCGCCGACACCATCGGCACCACGCCGGACATGATCGACTCCTCCCGGAAGAGGAACCCCGACTGGGCGAAGGTGGAGCCGATCGCCTCCTGGATGCGCGCCCCCGCCGAGTCGATGAGCCAGACCATCGGGATCCGCTTGGTCAGCGCGATCTCGCGGGCCCGGTTGCACTTGATCTCAGCCGTGCGCCCCATCGACCCCGCCATGACCGTGAAGTCATAGGCGATGACCGAGGCCAGGCGGCCGTTGATCTTGCCAAAGCCCGTCACCACGCCGTCGGCGGGCGTCTCCTTGCCCCGCATGGCGGGCGAGACGTTGGCGTGCGTGGCGAGGACCCCGAGTTCGGTGAACGTCCCCCCGTCGAACAGGAGGTCGAGCCTCTCGCGGACGGTCAGCTTGCCTTCCGCGTGCTGCTTGGCCACGGCCTCGGCGCCGCCCATTTCCAGCGCCTTCCGCCGGAGCGCCCTCAGTTCTTCGACCAGCTCTTTCATTCCCATGGGATCTCCCCCGCCCGTCAGGACATCTGCCCCGTTTTGACGAGGTGGTAGGTCACGAGGTCGGTGGACGGCGGCGAGCCGCTGATCATCGTGAGCATCGTCGCGACCTCGCTCCGGTGGTGCGTGGCGTGGTTCGCCACGTGCTGGAGGAGCGGCCCCAGGGGCAGGCGGAACGGCTTGCCCTCGAGGTTCCTGTAATCCACGATCCGGTCGAGGTCGGCCGGCACCAGGGACTCGATGAGGGCCCGCTGCTCCTCCTCCACCGCATCCCACTTCTCCCGCAGGGCCGCGAGGCTCTCGATCTCGCCACCGGGGAGCTTCGTGGGCGACGTGCCTTTCCAGCGCATGAGCCAGACCCAGTCGGCACCGTAGATGTGGGCGAGCATCCGCCGCACCGTCGGAAAGCTGAACTGCTTTCCCACTTCCCGGCCGGCGGCGTCCTCCCCCAGCGCCGCCGCGGCATCGAAAAGCCGCCGGTTGGCCCAGCGGTGATAGGCATAGAGGCCGCGGATCGGTTCCTGGGCCAGCTTCTCTCCCATCGTCGACTCCCTTGTCTGACTCGGCTCGAACTCCTACTCCAGGAGGGCCACCGTGTCGCCCTCCTGAACCGTCTCTCCCTCCTTGGCCTTGACCGCGGTCACCGTCCCCGCGCGGGGGGCCTCCACGGGGATCTCCATCTTCATCGACTCCAGCACGATGATGGGGTCCCCGGCCCCCACCTTGTCGCCCGGCTTGGCCAGCACCTGGAAGACCACGCCGGTGATGTGAGCTTTCACTTCTTCAGGCATTAAAGGCTCCTTGCTCGACCAGCTGGGTGTGAACGGTCCCGCGCGTGAACGGCTCGCTGAAGACCACCGCCCGCAGGAACGGGAGCGTGGTCTTGCGGCATTCAGCGAGTGTAGCCAATGGACTCTGCGAAGGCAACCGGCTTCGCCGCGAGGCTCGTCGTCGTGTTCCGCCGGGGGGAGACTCGAGGGGACTAGACGCGCTCTTTAAACTCGTGGCCCAGGAGGCCCTCCGGCCGGACCAGAAGCACCACGATGATGATGACGAACGCCAGCGTGTTCTTGAAGTGAATGGTGAGAAAGCCGCCCGTGAGGCTCTCCGCGACGCCCAGGATCAGCCCGCCGACAATCGCCCCCGGTAGGCTGTTCAGTCCTCCAAGAACGGCCGCCGCGAAGCCCTTGAGGAAGGGGTCGAGCATGAAGAATGGGTCCAGGAACAGGGCCGCGGCCAGGAACACCCCGGCCACGACTCCCAGGACCGAGGCGATGGCCCAGGACACCGAGAGCACCATGCGGGTCGGAATCCCGAGGGTCTGGGCGGCCTGCAGGTTCTCCGAGGTGGCCCGCATGGCGAGGCCGAGCCTGGTCTTCTGCACGAGCAAATAGAGGAGGACGCTGCCGACGAGGCCGGCGGCGAGAGTCCCCAGCGAGAGCTCGCTGATGAAGACCGGGCCCAGCTTCCAGGTCTTGCTGTCCGAGAGCGGGAACGGCAGGCGGTCGGGCTCTGCGCCCCACTGGTAGACGATCAGGCCTTGGAAGACCAGCGCCAGGCCGAGGGTGAGGATGACCTGCCCCAGGAGGTTGGCGCCCTGCCGTTGGGCCGGGATCAGCACCCCGAAATAAAAGGCGACGGAAAGGGCCGCGCCCACGAGGACGGCCACGGCAAAGGCAACGGAGAAGGAGTAGCCCTGCGAGACCAGGGCGAAGGCAACGAAGGTGCCGAGGGTCGCCACGTCGCCGTGGGCGAAGTTAAGGACCCGCGTGGACCGGTAGATCAGGACGATCCCGAGCGCCACCAGGGCGTAGAGGCTGCCCGCCGACAGCCCGGTCAATGCGTACTGGAGGAAGCGCGCCATATGGTCACCGGAAGGGCCAGAGCTGGAAGTAGAGCCGCGTCTTGATCCATAGGCCGGCCAGGCCAAGCGGCTGAAAGACGAGGATCACGAGAATCGTGAGGCCGTAGAGCACCGGGACAAGCCAACGGGACGCGCTGAAGAACGTGGGGACGAGGATCACGAACACGGCCCCCAGGATGGACCCCTCCACCGAGGCGAGCCCTCCCACGATGACGGCTACGAAAAGGGTGAGGGACTCGGCGATGTTGAAGGTCTGGGGCTCAAGATGCCCCAGAAATTGCGCGAACAGCCCGCCGTGAACGCCCGTGTAGAACGACGAGATGGCGAAGGCCAGCAGCTTGTACCGGGTCAGGTTCACCCCCATGACCTCGGCGGCAATGTCGCTGTCCCGGATCGCGACGAAGGCCCGCCCCACGTAGGACGAGATGAGGTTGTAGGTGACCACGGTGGAGACCACCAGGAGCCCCAGGTAGATGTAGTAGACGTACACCTCGCGGGAGAGACCGAAGGCCGGCTGGAGCTTGGGAACGGGGAGCCCGGAGCGCCCTCCCGAGAGCAGTTCCCAGTTGGCGAAGATCTGATAGACCGCCACCCCGAATCCCAGCGTGGCAATGGCCAGGTACGGCCCCTTGAGCCTCAGCGAGGGGAAACCCACCAGCACCCCGGCGAGCCCGGCGGCGAGCCCGGCGGCGCCCAGGGCCAGGAGGAACGGCACGCCCAGGGTCTTCAGGTGGGCGAAAGAGTAGGCGCCGATCGCGAGAAAGCCCGCCTGGCCGAACGAGATCTGTCCCGTGTAGCCGATCAGGATGTTCTGCCCCATGATCCCGATGGCGTAGAGGCAGATCACGCTGGCCCGGACCAGCCAGGAGGAGTCGGCGTACCCGGGGAGCGCCAGGAGGGCGGCGAGGAGCGCCCCGAGCAGGAGCCACGTGAGGGGCTTCCGAGCGAATCTCAGATCCTCACGGTAGCTCTCGACGAGGTCCAATCGCTACCCCTTGTAGAGCGACGCGATCAGGTCGGCGTAGCGCTCCTCGATGTGGCGGCGCTTCACCTTCTTCGTGGGGGTCACGTCCCCCTCCTCCTCGTAGAAGCGCCGGGGCAGGAGGGCAAACTTCTTGATGGACTCCACCTGGGAGACGGTCTTGTTGACCTTGTCGATCTCGCCCTGGATCAGGCGGCGGATCTCCGGGTTCTGGGTGAGGTCGGCGAACGTGGCGAACGGGATCCGGTGGTCCTGGGCGAACTTGGTCACGTTGTCCTCGTCGATCAGGATGAGGGCGACGAGATACTTCCGCTGGTCGCCGACGACCACGGAGTCCTGGATGTACGGGCTGAACTTGAGCTTGTTCTCGATGAAGGCGGGGGTGATGCCCTTGCCCCCCGCCGTCTTGATGATGTCCTTCTTCCGGTCGAGGATCTTGAGATACCCGTCCTCCCAGGCGCCGACGTCCCCCGTGTGGAGCCAGCCGTCCTTGTCGATGGTCTGGGCGGTGAGCTCAGGGTCCTTGAAGTAGCCCTTGAAGACATGGGGGCCCCGCGTCAGGATCTCCCCGTCGTCCGCCAGCGCCGCCTCGATCCCCCGGATCGGCTCCCCCACCGTCCCCACGCGGGGGCGCTCCGTCCGGTTGGCCGAGATGACCCCCGTGGACTCGGTCTGGCCGTACACCTCCAGGAGCGGGATCCCCAGCGCGTGGAAGAACTCGAAGAGCTCGGGAGCCGCCGGCGCCGCCGCCGACACCGCCACCCTGATCCGCTCGAACCCCAGCCGGCGCTTGAGGGGATAGAGGACGGTCGCGTAGCAGAGGATGTACGCCAGGCGGAGGAAGGGGTTCGCGCGGCCGGCTTGGTAGGTCGGCGAGACTTCCCGGAGGTTCTGGGCGAGGGTGTCGGCGCTCTCGACGAAGTTGACGACGTAGCCCAGGCGGATCGGGTTGTACACGGAGGTGAAGTTCTCGAAGATGTGGGCGAAGGGCAGGTACGAGACCACCTCGTCCTCCGGGGACCACGGAATGGCTTCCAGCGCGGACTCCAGGGTCCACAGGATGCTCTTGTGGGCGAGCATGGCGCCCTTGGGAGGCCCGGTGGTCCCCGAGGTGTAGATGATCATGGCCGTGTCGTCGGGCTGGATCGCCGCCACGCTGTCCTCGACGCACCGGCGATGGCTCTCGAGGTAACGAATGCCCTGCTTCAGGAAGTTGTCGAAGAACACCACCCGCTCGTCGGCGAAGCCCCACAGCCCCTTGGCATCCCAGACCACGACCCGCTCCACCCCCGTGTCGGCGACCACCTGAAGCGCCTTCTCGATCTGCTCCTCGTTTTCGAGGAAGAGGATCCGCGCCTCGGAGTGGTTCAGCAGGTACTTGATCTGCTCGGGCGCCGAGGTCGCGTAGATGCCGCACGTGGCGCCCCCCGCCGACATGATCCCCAGGTGGCAGTAGAGCCACTCCGGGCGGTTGTCACCGAGGATGCAGACGTTCTCCCCGCGACGGAGGCCGAAGGCGAGCAGGGCGGCCGCCACCTTCCCCACCTCGACCGCGTACTCGTTCCACGCGACGCGGTGCCAGACGCCGTACTCCTTGTACCGGAGCGCCAGGCCGTCCCCGCGCCGCTTGACCTGCTGGAAGAAGAGATCCGGGAGACTCCGCGCGCCGATGGGTTCCATCACCATCGCCTCCGTTTCCGGTAGAGCCGCCACCCCTTGGGAGAGGCCGTGTCGGCGCCCCCGATGCCGAGATACACCTCCCGCACATCTTCGTTCGCCTCGAGCTCCTTCGGCGTCCCCTGGAGCACGATGCGCCCGGCTTCCAGGATCGCCGCATGGCGGGCCACCTTCAACGCGAGCCGCGCGTTCTGCTCCACGAGCAGGATCGTCGTCCCCGTCTGGCTGATGGCGAGGAGCGCGTCGAACACCGCCCGGGCCACCTGGGGGGCCAGCCCCAGCGACGGCTCGTCCAGCATCAGGAGCCGGGGCCGCCTCAGGATCGCGCGACCGAGCGCCAGCATCTGCTGCTCGCCGCCGGAGAGGGTCTCCGCCTCCTGCCTGGCGCGCTCCTTCAGGATGGGGAACATGCCGTACACGAGGTCCAGGTCCTGCTTGACCCCGTTGTCGCGCCGCCCCCAGAGGCCCAGTTCAAGGTTCTCCGCCACCGTCAGCTCGCGGAAGAGCCCCCGGTCCTCGGGGACGTACACGATGCCCAGGTTAGCGATCTTCTCCGGTGCCCGCCGCTCGATGCGGTGGCCCGCGAACTCGATGATGCCCTTCTTCGGCTGGTCCTTCAGGAGGCCGGCGACCGTCTTCAGGAGCGTGGTCTTCCCCGCCCCGTTCGGGCCCAGGACCGCGAAGATCTGCCGCTCCTCGACCTCCAGCGACACCCCGAACAGCGCGTAGATGCGGTCGAAGTAGAGCGTCTCGATGCTCGAGATCTTCAGGAGCGCCATTATTCCCCCAAGTATGCCCGGATGACTTCGGGGTGGCGCTGGACCTCCGCCGGCGTCCCCTCGGCGATCTTCACGCCGTGGTCGAGCGCGACCATGCGGCTCGCCAGGCGCGAGGCCACTCGGAGATCATGCTCCACCAGGAGGATCGTGATGCCGAAGCGGCCGCGCACCTCGTGGATCCAGTACGAGACCTCCTCCTTCTCCTCGGCCGTCAGCCCGGAGACCGGCTCGTCGAGGAGCAGGAGCTTGGGCTCCGTCGCCAGCGCCCGCCCCAGCTCGATCTTCTTCTGCACCCCGAAGGGGCAGTCGGCCACCCGGCTCTTGCGGTACGGCTCAAGGTTGAGGAACTCGATAATCTCCTCGCAGCGCCGGCGGTGGCGGACCTCCTCCCCCCGGAGCCGCAGCATCGCGTGCAGCAGATTCTTCTTGAAGTGCAGATGCCGGCCGACCATGAGATTGTCGAGGACCGACATGTTCAGGAAGAGGCGCAGGTTCTGGAAGGTGCGCGCGACTCCCCGCTGGGTCACCGCGTCGGGGGAGAGCCCGAGCAGGCTCTCCCCCTTGAACGTGATGCCTCCCGCCGCGGGGCGGTAGATCCCCGTGATGCAGTTGAAGAGAGAGGTCT
The DNA here is from genome assembly GCA_001443385.1 of Candidatus Rokubacteria bacterium CSP1-6. Lineage (GTDB taxonomy): Bacteria > Methylomirabilota > Methylomirabilia > Rokubacteriales > CSP1-6 > CSP1-6. The sequence continues at coordinate 19,495 of LDXP01000004.1, read as the reverse complement.
TGCCGGAGCCGTTCGGGCCGATCACCGCCAGGGTCTCCCCCTCAGCGATCTGCACGCCGACTCCGGCCAGAGCCTTGATCCCGCCGAAGCTCAGTGAGAGGTCGGTGACCTCGAGGAATCCCCCCATCTACCAGAACTAGAAGTGCGACGGGAAGTTCTGGTACCCGGTAATCGTGCTGAAGGACGCGTCGGCGGCCTTGTTCGCCCGCTGCATGCGGATGGGGTTCAGGCCGTGGCGCCGGTTGGGCCCCCAGGTGATCGGGGCCGTGATCTTCTCCGGGGTCCAGTTCTTGATGCTCTCCATCGCCTCGATGAAGTTCTCCCGCGTGAGATTCCGGCCGGCGCGCTTCAGCCCCTCCACGGTGGCCATCATCGCGACGGCCCCCGCCAGGGCGAAGCTCTCCCGGCCCTTGAACTTCGGCTCCTGCTTGAGCAGAATCTCGATGATGCGGTCGGCCTCGGGCTCACCCGGGACCGCCCCGGTCACGTTGTAGTAGGCGCCTTCCCACAGGTCGCCCAGCAGCCGGAACATCGTGTGACGGTCGCCCAGGGGGAAGGAGGCGAAGATCTTGGGACGGTAGCCGACCTTGGCCATTTCCTTGATGAGGTTGGCGCCGTGCGTGACGGTGGAATAAAAGACCACCGTGTCGGCGCCCGAGTCCTTGATCTTGAGGGCGTGGGTGCCCAGTTCCCGGTCCGCCACTTCGTAGGACACCTCCGCGGCGATCGACACCGCGCCACCCAGCCCCTTCACGCCGCGCTTCACGCCCTCGAGGCCGCCCTTGCCGTAGTCGTCGTTCTGGAAAAACACCGCCACCTTCTTGGCCTTCTCGAGCTTCGCGGCCTGCTGGACCAGGAACTCGCCCTCGTCCCCGTAGTCCGGATAGACCATGAACACGTACTTCAGCTTCTCCCGGGGCTGCTTGGCGAAGACCTGGGGGTTCCCGTAGGGCCAGATCGTCGGCAGCTTGGCCTCGGCGACGTTGTCCTTGTTGGCGTTCAGGACGGCCGTCCCGAGGAGCCCGACCAGCGCGAACACCGAGTCCTTCATTTCAGTCACGTTCGCCACCGACCGGCCCGGATTGTAGCCGTCGTCCTTCAGCTCCACCCGGATCTTCCGTCCGTGAACGCCCCCCTGCTCGTTGACGTACTTGGCCCAGGCCTCGGCTCCGAGGGCGGTGGTGCCCCACGCGGCCGCCGGTCCGGACAGCGGGGTCGTGGCCCCGATGACCACCTCCGTGTCGGTCACGCCGGGGACCTTGGCCTGAGCCCAGGCCGACGTGGCGGACATGACCAGCACCAGTAACAACGCTCCGAACATTCTCATCCTCATCGCTTGTCCTCCTTGGTTGGGGTCTGCGTGCCCGAAGAGCCTTTAACAGAAGACGGATGGGCACCTGCGGTCATTCGTCTCAGGCGCGGGCCCGGGAGTTGAGTGGAGATTCGCGTCCCTCGTGAATGAGCCGTCAGTCGAATTTGGCGCGATTATAGGGGGAAGCATGGCCCCTGTCAATGCGGCTAAGGGCTTAGTTTTGGCGCCTTTGGGGGGCGCTCCAGGAGGCTGGCCGGGATCAGGGCGCGATCGCCGAAGCGGCGGGCGAGCCTGTCGGCGGC
>LDXP01000004.1:0-17842 GCA_001443385.1 Candidatus Rokubacteria bacterium CSP1-6 | reverse complement strand
CCGATCGCGCCTGACCGAAGCCGCCGAGAACAGCGAGAGCTGAGCCGATCCGCCACGGATCAGCCCGGAGAGCGACACTCCGATGAGCCTGACCGGCTTGACCCGGGTCACCCGCTCGAGCAGCGCGAAGGCGCGCCGGAAGATCTCGAGCCCGTCCTGCGTGGCCTCCCCGGTGAGACTCCGCGTGATCGTCTGAAAGTCGGCGAACCTGAGCTTGAGGGTGACGGTCCGCCCCGCATAGCCGTCCGCCCTCAGCTCGCGCGCGACCCGCTCGGCCTGGGCCAGGAGCGTCCGCCTGAGCTCCTCCAGATCCCGCGTGTCCTCGGCGAAGGTTTCCTCGGCTCCCATGGATTTGGGGGTGGCAAAGGGCTCGACGGGCCGGTCGTCGCGCCCGTAGGCCAGCTCGTGGAGAAGCGCCCCCCACTTGCCGAAGCGCTTCGCGAGCACCCCCGCGGGGACGCGGGCGAGCTGGCCGATCGTCTCGATCCCCATGGCGCGGAGATCACGCGCGGTCACGCGGCCGACCCCCCACAGTCTCTCGATAGGGAGGGCCTGGAGGAAATCGGCCTCCTCCCCCGGCTTGACCTCCACCAGACCGTCGGGCTTCTTGAGGTCCGAGGCCAGCTTGGCCAGGAATTTGTTGGGCGCCACTCCCGCCGACGCCGTCAGCCCGATCTCCGCTCGCAAGCGTCCTTTGATCGTCCGGGCCACCTCGAGAGCCGAGCCCAGCAGGCGTTGGGTGCCCGTGACATCCAGGAAGGCCTCGTCCACGGAGATCGGCTCCAGCAGCGGCGAGTACTCCGACAGGATGGCCATGATCTCGCCCGAGACCCGGACGTACTTGTCCATGTCCACGGGAAGGAAGACCGCCTCGGGGCAGAGGCGCGCGGCCCGGCCGATCGGCATGGCCGAGTGGACGCCGAACCGGCGCGCTTCGTAGGAGGCGGCAGAGACCACGCCCCGCCCCCGGGGATCGCCCCCCACGACGACCGGCCGCCCGCGGAGCTCCGGCCGGTCCCGCTGCTCGACGGACGCGTAGAACGCGTCCATGTCCACGTGGATGATCGAGCGGACCGAAGGCGGGACCGCCACGCCTTTGACCGCTACGCTCGGTGCGCCGGGCCGAGAACCGAGCAGCCCAAGGCTCGAGGGAGGAGCCGATCGGAGCGTAACGACCACGCCGGCCTTCGGCCGGACGCGGTGCCCGCAGAGGAATGGATCGGCGACGACCGACAGATGATCAGTCGCCGAAGGCGATCCATGGCGGGCACCCGCGAAGCGGGTCGTGCGACGGTTATCGGCACGGCGCTACGCGGGAGAGCCCCCCAGGCCGATCCTGGGGGCGACGCCCTCGAGGGCTTTGATGACGAAGTCGATGTGGGCGTCGAGATCCACAGCCAGCTCGGCGGCGCCGCGATAGACGTCGTCGCGATTCACGGTGCGGGCGAACCCCTTGTCCTTGAGCTTCTTCCTCACGGAGACCACTTCCAGGCCGGCGACCGCCTTGCCCGGGCGAACCAGCGCGCACGCGGTGATGAAGCCCGAGAGCTCGTCGCAGGCGTAGATCGCCCGGTCGAGAAGGGAAACGCGCGGGCAGCCGGAGTAATCGGCGTGGGAGAGGATGGCGTAGATGACGGGGTCCGGCACCCCCCGCGCTCTCAGGATTTCGGCGCCCTTCATGGGATGCCGGGGCGCGGTCGGGTGGATCTCGTAATCGAAGTCGTGGAGCATCCCCACGATGCCCCAGGTGTCGGGGTCGGCGCCGTACTTGGCCGCGTAGGCCCGCATGGAGGCCTCCACCGCCAGCGCGTGCTTGCGGAGACTATCGCTCTTCGTGAACTCGGTGAGGAGGAGCCAGGCCGCAGCGCGATCGAGCATTTACTCGAATTAGGCCCGCTTCGCCTCCCGCTGGCGGCGCCACTTGTCGATGGACTTCTTGGAGAACACCCACTGTCCCTCGACCTCGAGCGACGGGATGCTCCGCTCGGACGCCATCCGCGTCAGCGTTTCGGCGTCCACCGCCAGATAGACCGACGCCTCCGACACCGTCATTCGATCTTTGGGAACCACGTGCCCGTACCCTCCTCCGTGGCCATCCGGCCACCCTTCGTCGGTGAACCCCCCGGCCCCCGCTGTCACAGCCGCCCGACCTTCGTCTCCTCCAGCGCTTTGCGCAGCGTCTGAACCTCGGACTCCAGGTGCTGGATCCGATCCAGGAGCTGCTCCATGGCTTTGGCCAGCGGATCGGGAAGGTCCGTCTGGTTCAGGTCGATCTCCCCGGCCACCCGCTGCCCGTCCTTGTAGGTGACGCGCCCCGGCACCCCGACGACCACGGAGTTGGGGGGCACCTCCCGGACGACGACGGACCCGGCACCGATCCGGCTGCCGTCGCCGATCTTGAACGCCCCGATGATCTTCGCCCCCGCCCCCACCACCACATTGTTCCCCAGGGTCGGATGGCGCTTCTCCCGCCTGACGCTCGTCCCGCCCAGCGTGACCCCCTGGAGCAGGGTCACGTTCTCACCGATCTCCGCCGTCTCCCCGATGACCACCCCCATGCCGTGGTCGATGAACAGCCCCGGCCCGAGCTTGGCCGCCGGGTGGATCTCGATACCCGTCAGGAATCGATTGGCGTGGGAGATGAGCCGGCCCAGCGCCAGTCCGCCCCAGCCCCAGACGCGGTGGGCGAGGCGGTGAAGCCAGATGGCGTGAACGCCCGGGTAACAGAGCACGACCTCCAGCGCCGACCGCGCCGCCGGGTCGCGCTCGAGGACCGTCCGGACGTCCCGCCGCATCTGCTCAAACATGCTGCTTCATTCCGCTCGGAGCGCTCCGGCGCGAGAGGAAATCCCGGGCCGCAGCGCGAATCGCTCCCGCCACCACCTGCGCCGCGTGCAGGCGCTCGGCGGGAAGCCCGTCCACCGCTGCCGCGACGTCGCGCTCACTCAGCGTCAACAGGTCGGACACGGAGCGACCGGTCGCCAGCTCGGTGCCGGCGCTGGAGGCCGCGATCGTGGGCCCGCAGCCGTAGGTCTGGAATCTCACATCGGCGACGCGGCCGTCCACCACCTTGAGATAGAAGCGGGCCAGGTCGCCGCAGCCGTCGAACGTCTCCTCGCCGATCCCGTCGGGGTCGCGCATCATTCCCGCGTTCCGCGGGTTCCGGAAGTGGTCGATGAGCGTCTCGCTGTAGTTCATGACACGGCCGCGGGCGACAGGCTCCGGATCCGCTCCACCAGCGGCGGCAGCACCTCCAGGACGTAGTCGATGTCCGCGTCCGTGTTTAGGCGCCCCAGCGTCGCGCGGACCGACCCCATGGCCCAGTCCAGCGGAACTCCCATGGCCACGAGGACGTAGGAGGGCTCCACGTTGCCCGACGTGCAGGCCGACCCCGCCGAGACGGCCACGCCCTTGAGGTCGAGCCCCAGCACGATGGATTCGGACTCCACGTGGCGGAAGCACAGATTGAGCGTCCCCGGCAGCCGCCGCGTGGGGTGGCCGTTGAGCCTGACGTCGGCAACTCGCGCGCTGATCCCGTCCCAGAGCCTGTTCCGCAGGGCGGTCAGGCGGGTCGCCTCCGCCTCCATCTCCCGGGCCCGGAGCTCCGCCGCTTTCCCGAACCCGACGATGCCCGGGACGTTCTCGGTCCCCGCCCGGCGGCGGCGCTCGTGCTCGCCGCCGTGCTGGACGGACACCATCTTGGTGCCCTTCCGGATGTACAGGCCGGCCACGCCCTTGGGACCGTAGATCTTGTGGCTCGAGAACGAGAGCAGATCGATGCCGAAGCCGTCCAGGTCGATGGGGACCTTGCCGAATGTCTGGACCCCGTCCACGTGGAACGGGATTCCCCGCTCGCGCGCGACCGCCCCGATGGTGTCCACGGGCTGGATCGTCCCCACCTCGCTGTTGGCGTGCATGATCGTGATCAGGATCGTGTCGGGCCTGATGGCCCGCCGGACGTCGTCGGGATTGACCAGCCCGTCCCCATCCACCGGGAGATAGGTCACCGCGAACCCCTGGGTCTCCAACACTTGGCACGTCCGGAGCACCGCGTGGTGCTCGATCGGGGACGTGATGATGTGCCCGGCCCCCCGAGCCCCGGCCACACCCTTGATGGCCAGGTTGTCGGACTCGGTCCCACCCGAGGTGAACACCACCTCGTCCTTGCTCACCCTCAGGAAGTTAGTGATCTGCTCCCGGGCGATCTCGACGCCCTCGCGGGCCTCGCGGCCGAAGCTGTGGACGCTCGAGGGGTTGCCGAAGCGCTCCCCGAAATAGGGCAGCATCGCCGCCACCACCTCGGGGTGGACCTGCGTGGACGCGTTGTGATCCAGGTACACGCGACCGTTCATGTCACTCCACCCTATAAAGATTGTTTCGCGGTGTCAACAATTGACTCCCGCGCAGACCGGATGCTAAGCTCGAACCGCTGTGGATCTCAGCAAGCGCAAACTGGGCCTGCTCCTCTCCACGAAGCCCGAGCACGCGAACCTCACGACCGCCGTCCGCCTGTCCAGGGCGGCGCTCGAGCGGGGCGTGGACCTCTACCTCTACCTGATCGACGACGGGGTGCTGGCCATGGACCGGCCGGAGGTCCAGGAGCTCGCCGCGCGCGGCGCCAAGCTCTTCGTCTGCGCCTACGCCTGCCAGAAGCGCCGCATCCCGCTCTCCGATCCCGACCGCTTCAACTACTGCGGCCTGGTCGTGCTGACGGATCTTATCAACGGCTGTGACCGCTTCCTCGCCTTCAACTAGTGCGGGCCCAGTGGAAGAAACGCTCCCGGTCCTGGTTCTCATCTCGGAGGATCCCCGCCGCTCCCATCGGGCCAACGAGGCCATGCGCATCGCGCTCGGGGTGGCCGCCGGCGAGAACGACGTGACGATCATCCTGACAGGTCCCGCCGTCCATCTCCTCGACGCGGACACCGACGATCTCGTGGACGGCGACGACATCGTCAAGTACCGCGGCACGCTCGCGAAGCTGGGCATCCCGTTCCACATCGACCGGTCGGCGATGCCGGCCGGGAGGGAAGGGTGGAACGCGGAGGGCCACCCGACCGTCCCGGTCTCCCGCGAGGAGATCGCCGGGCTCATCGCCGGCTCCCGCCGCTTCCTCATGTTCTGATGCCCCACGTCCTTCACCTGCTCAGGGCGCCGGTGCCCGAGCACGCCCTGGCGGCCATCGAGCGGCAGAGCCGGGAGCCCGGCACCACGCTCACCATCGTGCTCCGCGAGGGCACCGAGCAGCCCCCGCTCCCGTCCGGGGTCCAGGTGCGCCGCCTCGCCGACACCCTCACCTATGCGGAACTCCTCGACCTGATCTTCTCCGCTGACCAGGTCATTTCCTGGTAATCACGCCGGAGGGGGTCCCCACCCCCTCCGGGTCCTCCCCCGGCGGAACAAACAACCTATCGACTCCGATATTCCTCCACCCACGCCATCTGGATGGCCTCCAGGATGCCTTCGTTCGAGGCCTTCGGATCGTCCGAAAAGCCCTCGAGTTCGGTCACCCACTTGTGGAGATCGGTGAACCGGATTCCCAGCGGGTCGGCGTCGGGAAACTTCTCCACGAGCGCCATCGCGATGTCTTCCGCATCCTTCCAGGTCAGCCCCATGGATGTCCTCGCCTCGTCCGTCGCCGCTAGTGCCGTGCCAACTAACGTCGCCATACGGCGTTCTCGGTCGTCGCCGGTCCTCACCGTACAACCGCGTACGCCTCCGGCCGGCTCCTCCCTCGGGCCTTGTCTGGCTCGTCATTTGGCCCGGCAGTTGGCGAGACGCTAGTGGCTGGGGGGTGTGAACCCGCCTCGCCCGGACTGCGGGATCTCGACCACCACGTCGCCGCTCACCACGGCCTGACACCCCAGCCGGGAATGGAGCGTGAGCCCCTCGGCAGTGTCCAGGCGGTCTTCCTCGTCCTCCTCCATCTTGGACAAGTTCTCCATCCCTTCCTTCACGATCACGTGGCAGGTGGTGCACGCGCACTTGCCGCCGCAGTTGTGCTGGAGCGAGATGTTGTTCCCCAGGGCGATGTCCAGGACGGAGCCCGGCCGGCCATCCTCCTGGAGGGGGAACTTCTCCGGATCCACCTCCACCGTGATATTCATGGGGAGGAACGTGACCTTGTACGTCATCGCTCCGGCTTCCCCAGGGCCTCCGTCACCCGCTTCGCGGTCAGCGCTTCCTTGAGCGCGGAGTCCATCAGGACCTCGGCCAGGTGAAGCGTGGCCTGGTTGAGTCGTTCGGTGGCCGCGCGGATGGCGTCCCGGTCGCTCCCGTCACGGGCGGCTTTCAGCGCGGCGAGCGCCCCGTTGATCTGCGCTGTCTCCTCCTGGCCGATCAGCCCGCTCCCCTGGCCCAGGGCCCGCTCCGTGGCGCGGATGACCGTGTCGGCCTCGTTGCGCGCCTCGATCAGGAGCCGGGAGGCCACGTCCTCTTCGGCGTGGACGAAGGACTCCTCGATCATCCGCTCCACCTCGGTATCGGTGAGCCCGTACGAGGGCTTGACCTCGATGGAGGCAGCCTTCCCGGTCCTGAGCTCCCGGGCGTTGACCTGGAGGATCCCGTTCGCGTCGATCAGGAAAGTCACCTCGATGCGGGGCATCCCCGCGGGCATCGGGTCGATGCCGGAGAGCTCGAAGCGGGCGAGGGACCGATTGTCCTTGACCAGCTCCCGCTCGCCCTGGAGGACGTGCATGTCCACCACCGTCTGCCCGTCCACCGAGGTGGTGAACAGCTCCTTGGCGCTCGTGGGAATCGTCATGTTCCGTGGAGTCAGGACACTCATCACCCCCCCCAGGGTCTCGATCCCGAGGGACAGCGGAGTGACGTCCAGCAGGAGCATGTTGGTGATGCCGCCGGCCAGGATATCGGCCTGGACCGCCGCGCCCACCGCTACCACCTCGTCCGGGTTCAGCTGGCTGTGGGGCGTCTTCCCGAAGAGCTCCTGGACGCGCCGCTTCACCAGGGGAACCCGCGTGGAGCCTCCGACGAGCACGACCTCGTCCACCGCGTTCGCGCTCAGCCCGGCGTCGGCCAGGGCGAGCCGGCAGGGCCCCAGCGTCTGCTGGACCAGCGGCTCGATCAGGGTCTCGAGCTCCGCGCGCGAGATCTCCCGCCGGTAGGTGAACCCGTGCTGGGGGAGCGGAATCGTGAGCACCGTCCGCTCCTCGAATGACAGGCGGCACTTGGCGGCCTCGGCCCCGAGCCGGAGCTCCTGCAGGGCCTCCAGATCCGCGCGGAGGTCCGCACCGTGGCGCGCCTTGATATCGGCCAGGAGCCAGTCCACCACCGCCCGGTCGAAGTCGTCGCCGCCGAGATGGGTATTGCCGTTCGTGGCCAGCACCTCGAAAATCCCGTCCTTCACCCTGAGGATCGAGATGTCGAAGGTCCCGCCCCCCAGATCGTAGACGGCGACGGTCCCCTCCTTGAGGCGGTGGAGCCCGTAGGCGAGCGAGGCTGCGGTCGGCTCGTTGACGATCCGGAGGACCTCCAGCCCCGCGATCCGGCCGGCGTCCTTCGTGGCCTGGCGCTGGCTGTCGTTGAAGTAGGCGGGAACCGTGATGACGGCCTTGGTCACGGGTAGGCCCAGGTGGGCCTCGGCCCGCTCCTTCAGCGCCCTCAGGATCAGCGCCGAGACCTCGGGCGGCGTGACCTCACGGTCGGCGACCCTGATCTTCACCACCTCGTCGCTCGGCACGACGTGAAAGGGGAAGTAGCGCAGCTCCTTCTTGACGTCTTCGTAGCCCTTCCCCATGAGGCGCTTGACCGAGTAGATGGTCCGGGTCGGGTTCCGGACGAGCTGCCGCTTGGCGGCGTCTCCCACCAGGATCCCGTCGGCGGTGAACCCGACCACCGAAGGGAGGAGGACGTGTCCCTCAGCGTCGGGGATGACCCTGGGGAAGCCCCCTTCCATGTAGGCCACGAGGCTGTTGGTGGTGCCGAGATCAATGCCGACGATGCGAGACATGAGTCTGGCTGTCCTCTCCCAGCGCGTCACTGAGATCGTTGATGACCGTGGTCAGATAGGCGCGCACGGCCAGGATTCCCTTCATGCGGTCGAGCAGCTTACGCCGGAGGTCGTCTCGATCGCGCGACGCGGCGCTGCTCCCCTCGACGAGCGCGTCCCACTCCCGGCTCACGTCGAGCAGCCGCTCCTCCTCCGCCCTCCGCCGCTCCGCGAGTCGCGCACGCTCGTCCGTGAGGCGCTTCTGCGTCTGGGCGTCGAGGGCAGATGCCTTGGCCCCCTCTAGCGCCTCCTGCACTAGGAGCATCTCTTCCAGGAGATCCAGGGGGGCCTTGGGCGGGATCCCCTTCACTGCCCCCTCCTCCAGCCCGATGAGGTATTCGACCCGGGCGATCGGATCCCGGAGAGTCCGGTAGGCCGTGTTCACCAGGGCGGAGTTCTCCAGGCTGATGGCCTGCTCCTCCGGGGTCGCCCGCTGGAACAAGTCCGGGTGGAACTTCCGGCTCCAGTCGTAAAACCTCCGCTGGAGCTCCTCGAGGTCCAGCCCGAGCTTCCGGGGCAGGCCGAACACGTCGAAGTAGTCCGACCACACCGACGCCGGCTGGACCTTGACACACTGAGGGCAGAAATACTCGCCGCCGACCTCCGACTGGCAGTTCCAGCAGAGGTCCCGCGCCGACCGGGTCACGCCTTCGCCTCTCTTCGCCTCTGTCATGGGTCACTCAAAAAGGAAACGGGCCTCGGGGGCCCGTTTCGCCTCTCACCGGTCGCGCGCGATGCCTGGCCCCCGCTCCACGGGGGGAGTCCCATCCTACGCCGAGAACGACGTCCCGCAGCCGCAGCTCGACTTGGCGTTGGGGTTCACGAACGTGAAACCCCCCGTGAGCCCCTGCGTCACGTAGTCCAGAGTAATCCCGTTCAGGTACAGGTAGCTCTTGGCATCCACGACCACCTTGACGCCGTCGATGTCAAAGGTCTTGTCGTGCGGCCCGACCTCGTTGTCGAACTCCAGCGAGTAGGAGAGGCCCGAGCAGCCGCCTCCTTTCACGCCCATCCGGAGATAGACCTTTTCGAGGTTTTGGGCAGCCATGAGCTGTTTAACCTGTTTCAACGCCGTTTCGCTGAGATTCATCGCCATCGCAGGCTCAACCTCCTTCGTCGACACTTCCCTCTTTACGATGCCGCGGCCCCGGCCGCAGCTTCCTTCTTCCCCCACTTCCCCCGGTAGTCCGCCAGGGCCGCCTTGATGGCATCCTCGGCCAGCACCGAGCAGTGGATCTTCACCGGGGGCAGCTTCAGCTCGTTCACGATATCCGTGTTCTTGATCTTCGCCGCCTCGTCCACCGACTTCCCCTTGAGCCACTCCGTGGCCAGGCTGGACGACGCGATGGCGCTGCCGCACCCGAAGGTCTTGAACCTGGCGTCCTCGATGACGCCCGTGTCCACGTTCACCTTGATCTGGAGCTTCATGACGTCCCCGCACTCGGGTGCCCCCACGAGCCCCGTGCCCACGCCCGGGGCCTCCTTGGGGAAGGATCCCACATTGCGCGGGTTGTTGTAGTGGTCAATCACCTTGTCGCTATAGGCCATGGCTCTGACTCCTTCTCTGTCGGCCGCTATCCTTTAGGATGCCTTCCACTGGATGGACTTGAGGTCCACGCCCTCCTTGGCCAACTCGTAGAGGGGGGACATCTCCCGAAGCCGGGTGACGACCTGGACCGTGCGATCCCCGACGTACTCTACCTCCTCCTCGGTGGTGAACCGGTGGAGGCCGAACCGGATGGAGGAGTGGGCCAGCTCCGCCCCCACCCCCAGGGCCGCGATGACGTACGAGGGCTCCAGGGTCGCGGACGTGCAGGCCGAGCCCGAGGCCAGGGCCGCCTCTTTGTTCAGCCCCATGAGCACCGATTCCCCCTCCACGTAGGCGAAGGAGATGTTCAGGTTGTGGGGGAGCCGCTTCTCGGGGTGCCCGTTCAGGTACGCCTCGTCCAGCGAAGAGAGGATCTTGTCCTGGAGCTTGTCCCTGAGCGCCCGGAGCCGCGCGCCCTCCTCCGCCATGACCGCTCCGCAAATCTCGGCCGCTTTGCCGAAGCCGACCACCAGGGGGACCGGCACCGTACCCGAGCGCATCCCGCGCTCGTGGCCGCCCCCGTCGATCATCGGGGCGATCCGCACCCGGGGATTCTTCCGGCGGACGTAGAGCGCCCCCACCCCCTTCGGGCCGTAGATCATGTGGGCGGTCGTGGACAGGAGATCGATGCCCATGGCCTCCACGTCCACGGGAATCTTCCCGACGGCCTGGGTCGCGTCCGTGTGGAAGATGATCCCCTTCTCCTTGGCGAGCTTGCCGATCTCGGCGATCGGCTGGATCGTGCCGATTTCGTTGTTTGCGAACATCACGGAGATCAGGATCGTCTTGTCCGTGATCGCCTTGCGGACCTCCTCCACGTCCACGAGCCCGTCAGGGCCCACAGGGAGGTAGGTGACCTGGTACCCCTGCCGCTCGAGCCGCTTGCACACGTCGAGGCCGGCCCGCTGCTCGATGGCCGTCGTCACGATGTGCGTGCCCTTCTCCCGGTACATCTCCGCCACGCCCTTGATGGCCAGGTTGATCGCCTCGGTCCCGCCGGAGGTGAAGACGACTTCCTTCGGATCCCGGGCGCTGATCAGCCGGGCCACCTGCTCCCGGGCCTTGTCGGCGGCGGCTTCCGCCTCCCAGCCGAAGGGATGGTTGCGGCTCCCGGGGTGGCCGAACTTCTCGGTGAAGTAGGGAAGCATCGCCTCCAGCACCCGCGGGTCCACCGCGGTCGTGGAGTGGCTGTCCATGAAGATGGGGAACTTCAACGCCATAACGTGTCTCCTAGTTGACGACCGTGAAGTCTCGGACGGGAACGGGCTCGCGCGTCAGCTCCGCCAGGGACATCGTGTCCAAGAGGTAGCTGATGCTCGCCTGGATCTTCTGAACCGGCCGGCGGAGGTTGCAGCGCGGGAACTGCGCGCAGTCCACGTCCTCCAGACAGTTGACGATGTGGATGGGGCCTTCCAGGGCCCGCACCACCTGCCCCACCGTGATCTCCTGGGGCGAGCGCGCCAGCACGTATCCCCCCTTGGGGCCGTTGTGGCTCGTGATGAACCCCTTCTTCGCCAGGCGCTGGAGGATCTTGGCGAGAAGCTCCGGAGGGATGCCGAACTGGTCGGCGATCCGCTTGGCGCTGACGGCCCCCTCTTCGCCGCGCAAGACGATATAATTGATCGCCATCAGACCGTAATCGGCCCGCTTTGTGAAACGAAGCATACGAATTTTCCTGCCTTTCCTATTCCCGACTTCTATGATCCCCGACTATACTAGTCGTATATTGCCATCCCCTCCATGCCGTGTCAAGGGAAATTATTGTTATGACAGACAAATCAGAGCTTGGAGAGGATCAGCGCTTTAACTGCCTGGAGCGGGGGCCAACGGCTGATCTCTGAGGGCTGATGCCAGCTTAAGTCCGCCAGGCCTCGCGGAGCCGGTGGGCCGCCTCCTCCGGCGGAACCTCGTTGACGGCGATCCCTCCCACCCGGGTGGCCCGCTCGGGCTGGACGACGATCTCGAGGTGCCAGTGGTAGTCGTCGGCGATCGTCGCCCACTCGTCCTGGAGGATCTTGGCGCCGAGATTCGGGGCGGTGTGGAGCGTGAGTTCGAACGAGGGGTTCCCGAGCCGCGCCGCCAGGACGCCGAAATATCCGCTCAGCAGCCGGGCCAAGTCGGCCGCAGCCTCCGGGGAAAGCGTTTCGTACGCGCACGAGTGCTGGCGGGGCAGGATCCACGTTTCGAAGGGCGCGCAGGCCGCGTAGGGAACCACCACCAGGAAGAACGGCGTCAGCCGTACCACCCGATCGTCGTCGGCCTGCTCCTGGCGGAGGATGTCGCAGAAGAGGCAGCGCCGCTTGTACTGATAGTACTCCCGGGATTCGCGCAGCTCCCGGCGCAGGTCGTCGAAGATCACGGGAATCGCGGTCACCCGAGAGTACGGATGGCTGATGCGCGACCCCGGCTTGCCGTACCGCCGCGTGATCAAGATGTCGCGGATCTTGGGGTCGCGCTTCAGGTCCTCGAGCCGGTCCCGGTACATCCAGAGGACGCGCTCCAGCTGGTCGGGACCCATGCCGGCCGGCGTGTCCTCGTGGCTCGGGCTCTCGATGATCAGTTCGCTGGCCCCGCGCGGCGTGATCTTGTCGTACATCCCGACGCCTTCACGCACCAGGTCCCACTCCACCCGGAAGTACGGGTCCGCTTCCGGGATGACCCGCACCTGCCAGCCCGGGCTGTTGGGGGCGGACCCCTCCTTCCGATAAGCCGCGATCTCCGGCGGGGTGCTCGCCTCGTTGCCGGGACAGAAGGGGCACTCGGCCCCCGCCGGCTCGGCGCCCCCCCGCGGTCGCACCAACACCCACTGGCCTCGCGTCGGATCTTTCCTGAGATCGCTCAAATTTCCCCCTCTCCGATTGTGAATGAACCCACGAAACAATAACGACGAGGACTTCGAGCTGTCAAGTTGCCGCCCCTCGCTTCCTGTGCGAGAATGGGCTCGACCCCTGGGAGGTGAGCCGCGTGACCCAGCGCCGAGTGGTCGTTTTCTCGACGCCGACCTGACGCCCCTGCCACGCGACGAAAGAGTTTCTTTCGTCCAAGGGCGTGACGTTCGCGGACATGAACGTCAGGGACGATCAGGAGGCGCGGGAGGAACTGGTGCGGCGGACAGGACAGATGGCCGTGCCGGTGATCCTCGTCGACGACGAGGTGGTCGTGGGCTTTGACCGGGCGCGGCTCGAGCGCCTGTTGGGAATTTAGCCTCAGCGATTCCCCTCCACCTGGGTCTTGATCTTCTTCAGGTGCTGGCGAGCCACGTCCACCCAATCCTTCTCTGACGGGAGCGGCGCCGCCACCTGAATGTAGCGCTCCCAGTGGGCGATCGCCTCCTTGGGATCCACCTTCTCGTACACGAGCGCGAGGTTGTAGAGCCCGCCGGTGTGCTGAGGATCGAGCTCCACGACCTTCCGGTACTCCCGGATGGCCTCCTGGTACAGCCCTTTGTCCTCGTACACTTCGCCGAGCCCCATGCGCGCATCGAGGAACTGCGGATCGAGGTCGATCGCCTTCTGGTAGGAATTCACCGACTCGTAGTAGAGCCCCTTCTCGCCGTAGTAGATCTTCCCCAGACTCATGTGGACCTTGGGGTTCCCCGGATTGTAGAGCAGCGCCTTCTGATAGCTCGCGATCGCGGCGTCCACCTCGCCCTTAGCCGCCCGCGCGTCCCCGAGCCCGACGTGCGCGTCGGCGTAAAAGGGTCGGAGCTCCAGCGCCTTCTGATAGGCTTCCACGGCCTGATCGAAGAGGCGGCGGGGCGCGGCCAGGAACAGATCGCCTAGGGCCCTGTAGGGCTCCGCGAATGTTGGATCCAGCTGGGTTGAGGCGCGAAACTGGGCGGCGGCCTTCCAGCGGTTCCCCAGCGCCAGATGCGCCACGCCCAGCGCGTACTGGCCGGCGGCGAAGGACGGGTCCAGCTCGACCGCCTTGCCGAGCAGGTCCGCCGCCGCTTCGTTGCCCGCCTGGGTGCCGTGGAGCCCCGCGCGACGCCCCTTCACGTAGGCTTCGAAGGCGCGCGCCGATTTGGTGGGCGTGGCGCCCTTCTCGATCTTGGCGGCGTCGCTCTCGGTCAGCGCGAGCCTGAATGCGCGCACATAAGCCAGGGGTAGGCTGCTGAGCCCTTCCGGGACTCGGGCGTCGGGGACGGTTATGGGCGACAGGGCCCGCGTCTCAGCGCCCGCCCCCTTGAACTCGAGATAGCGGGGCAGCAGGACGAGATCGCCGGCCACGCGCTTGATCTCCCCGTAAAGGGCGAGATCCGCGCGCACGCTCCGGGCGAATCCCAAGACGACCTCTTCCCCCCATGCCTCAGGCTGGCCGAGCCGCGTGACCCGGGCGGGGTCCACGAGGACGACGGCGGGATGGTTCACCAGGGAGAGCGCCAGGAGGTGGGCGACGCCGTTCCCGAGCCACTGCTCCTCACGGTCGAGGTCCACCGGCTGGTAGGGCAGGATCAGGAGCGACCGCACCGCCGGCGGCGCCGCGCTTGCCGCCGGGGCGACCAGCGCTGCGACGAGGATCAGGATACTGATCCAGACCTTACGCTCCCTCATGCCCGCCTCCCCGCGTCGAAGGAAGGTCCTTCCCTCCCCGGAAGCCCCGGAGCCGCGCCAGCAGGCCGGCCAGGAACCCCGGGCCGACCCGCCTCAGCGCCACCTCCGGCAGCAGCAGCACCGCCACGCACCCCACAAGCCAGGGCCAGAGTTCCACCGCCAGGCGCGACCGCCGCCGGGCCTGGAGGAACACGTCCTTCGGCTGAGCCACCGCGCCACCGCCGGTGAGCTCCGACAGCTCCCGCAAGAGGCGCTCGTCCACGCCGAGATCGCGGAACTCCTGAGCATAGGGTACCACCAACCCCGCCAGCTGCGAGCCAACCATCCTCTCGCCCCTTCGCTGAGCCATCCCAACGAGGTACACCCCCTCGTCGGGGGCGGGGAAGCGACCCCGGTACCGGCCGGGCGCCACCTGCTCCAGCTCCACGACCGACCGCCGCTTGTCCGGAGCGATGACGCCGACCTGAGCCTCCAGGAAGTTGATGAATTCTCCCTTCTGGTCGACGGCCTCGACGGAGACCTCCCCGATCCCGTCCCGCCGCTCGACGGTGGCCACGGTGTCGCTGCGGGTCCCGGTGCGCAGGGTCCAGCGCGTCAGCTGCCCCCAGAACTTGTTGAAGGCCCCCCATCGGAGCCAGAGCACCGCCCACTTCGCCTTCGCGTCGGAGGTGAACGCGGCCGTGCGCCCGAGACCGTAGCGCCACGTGGCCAGCAGCGGATCCTCCTGGTGGGTCATGAGCAGCTGCTCCCCCGTCCCCTTGAGCGTGGTCGCCACGTAGCCGCCGAGCGGCGGCGCGTTTTTCCAGTCGATGTCCTGCAGGACCTCGTGGCTCGAGGCCGACAGGATCGGCTTGAACGGCTGCTCGACCAGCGAGGCCTTGGAGGCCAGCTGGGTCTCCAGCGTGAAGATCCGTGGAATCGTCTGCGTGTCCTCGGTGTAGTAGAAGCGCCCCCGCCCCCACTTGGCGATGTCGAACATGAGCTGGACGTCGGCGTCCTTTCCGATGGCGACGGAGGAGACGGTGATCTTGTCCTTGACCATGCGGCGGATGAGCCCGGCGAAGTCCCCGCGGGTCATCTGGCCGTCGGAGAGGAAAATGACGTGCTTGAGCAGGGCCGGGCGGTCGAAGAGGACCCGGTACGACTCCTTCAGGGCCGGATAGCCGTCGGTGCCCCCGCCTGCCTTGATGGTGGCGACCGAGTGGTGGATGCCCGACCGGTTCCGGGCGGCCTGGATCGGGACGTCCCAGAGGAACTCGGTGTCCCAGCTCATCACGCCCACCTCGTTCCGCTCGTCCAGGAGGTCCACCACCAGGTGCGCCGCCTCCTTCGCGATGTCCAGCTTCGTGACCTTCTCGTCGGTGGACATCGCCATCGAGCCGGACCGGTCGATGGACAGCACCACCGCCAGGCTGGGGATCTCGATGCGCTGCTTCACCTCCATCGTCACCGGCAGGGCTTCCTCGATCGGCGTCCGGTAGTAGCCGCCGAGGCCGAAGCTCTCCTCCCCGCCCAGCATGATGAGCCCGCCGCCCCCGTCCCGGACGTAGTCGCGGATGTGCTCCATCTGCTTCTTGGTCAGCTTGAGGGAGGACACGTTCGACAGGATCAGGCCGTCATATTTCTGCAGCCCCGCCGGGTCCTTGGGAATCCCCTCCGGATCGACCACCGTCACGTCGATGTGCTGGGTGCGAAGCGCCGCGCTCAGGGCTTGCGCGTGCGCCTTGTCCTTCTCCGCGAGCAGCACCTGCGGGCGCCCGCGGACCACGATGGTGCCCACGGCCCGGTTGTTCTCCTCGATGGTGTCCCCCTCCACGTCGATCGCCGCCTGGTACACGTGGATCCCGCTCTGCTCGAGCGACTGGCGGTAGGCGTACACGTTCTTGCCGGCCGAGAGCCGGACCACCTGCGAGCCGAGGAACTCCCCGTTCCGGAAGAGCGACAAACGCCCCTGGGTATCCTGCTGGCTCCAGGCGACGACCTTGGCGTCGAGCGGCTCGCCGAACTTCACCTCCTGGGGGAGCAGGATGGACTCCACCACCACTTCCTGGGCGAAGGTCAGCGGCGTCGGGACGTAGTGGATGTCCGCGCCCGCATCCTTCGCGGCCTGCGCGGCGGCCAGCGCGTTCCCCGTGGTCGGGCGCCCGTCGCTCAGGAGGACGAGCCGGTTGGCATGGCCCGCCGGCAGCATGGCCAGCGCGAGCTGGATCGCTTGGGCCAGGTCCGTCCCGCGCCCGGCCACCTGCCCCTGGACCCGCTCCACCTTGGGCTTCTGGCTGAGCGGCCGGTCCACAAGGGCCTCCTGGCCGAAGATGATCAGCCCGGCCTGATCGCCTTCCTGCATGCCCGCCAGCGCCTGGGCCGCGAAGCGGTAGGCGCGCTCCCGCGCCGCCAGGCTGACGCTGTCCGACACATCGAGGAGGAACATCACGTTCAGCCGGTCCACCCAGCGCGGCACCACCGGCCTCAGCAGCGAGACAAGGAGCAGCACCACGAGCGCGCAGCGCAACCCGAGGGCCCAGCGATCGCCGAGGCCTGCGGAAAGCGCCGGGCGCCCGGAGGTCTGGCGGCGCCAGTAGAGGTACCCCTCGACCGCGAGAAGAAGGGCCGCCAGCAGCACGAACAGCCCCCACAGTTCCCGCTGGAGCGGCACGACCGGGCCCTGGAGGGAAGGCGCCTCGGGGCGCGCCGGAAGCGGCCGGGGAGCGATGTCCGACTCCTCGGCGCTGGCAAGGTTCACGGCGACGCGCGTCTCCCCGCGGGACGTCACGACAGTGTACACGCCGACCTGGCCGGTTTCGGTGAAACTGGCCAGCCCGCGCGTGACCTGCGCCTCCACGCTCCGCCCCGACGGGGTCGTCACGCGGGCCGAGGTGACCCCGTGCTCCACCGGGAGAAGGATGGGATCCCCCGCCCGCAGCTGGAAGCTGGTCAGATCGAGGCCGGCGGGGTGCAGCCAGCGGAGGCCGTTGGAGAGCATGACCGGAAACGCGACCCGCAGCGGGAAGTCCGTCTTGAAAAGGTCGAAGCCGAAGAAGACCGCCTTCCGCCGCGGCTCTTCGAGCACGTAGATCAGGGGTCCTCCCACCGCCTCCACCAGGGTCTTGCCGGCTGCCATCGGGCGCACGCGGAGCGCTTCCTCGATCACCACCTTGGAAAAGTCCACGTACCGCATGACCGGGTGCGACCGATCCCAGTCCATGATCACCGGCTGCTCGAGCCGGCCCAGGCTCTCCAGCGGCACGTCGGGCGGGGACGTGTTGATCAGGATGTACCGGCCCGGCCCGATGCGCGGCGGGCTCACGCTGTCCAGCACCACCACGTCGAAGGCGTCCATCCCGCCCTGGTAGGTCTCGGGCGTGCGCACCTCGAGCTTCACCTGGGGATCCGCCCCGAGGGCTTTCTCGAGGAAGAGGTTGCCCGGGCTCACCAGCAGCACCCGCATCTGGCCGGGCGGCGGGATGACGGCGTAGGCCGCGTTGTCGGCGCTCAGGTCGTCAGCGATCCCGAGCCGGCCCCGCACCACGCCCGCGCCGTTGTGGCTGAACGGCACCACCACCGACCGGCGCACGTGGGGATCCAGGGTGAGCGACTGCTCCGCGATCGGCTGGTCGTCCAGGTCCAGGGTGAACGTGAACGATTGAGGCTCCTCCGAGAAGTTCACGACGGAGGCGAACGCCTGGTAGCCGAGGG